>CAZXSA010000229.1:0-7905 GCA_964642815.1 uncultured Planctomycetales bacterium
CCTGCGAAATCCCGCTGATCAGGTCGGACACCTTGGCCGCCTGGCCCACGATGGCACTGAGTGCCTTGCCCACCTCGGTGGCGACCTGGGTACCTTGCTGAGCCCGGTTCACCGCGTCCTCGATCAAGCTGGTGGTCTCCCTGGCCGCCTGGGCGCAGCGCTGGGCCAGGTTGCGAACTTCGTCGGCGACGACCGCGAAACCCTTGCCATGCTCGCCGGCCCGGGCGGCCTCGACCGCCGCGTTAAGGGCCAGCAGATTGGTTTGGAAGGCGATCTCCTCAATGACTTTGATGATTTTGCTGATCTTGTCGGACGAGTCGTTGATGCCGTTCATGGCCTCGTTGAGCTGGGCCATGCTCTTGTCGCCCTCGTTGGCGGCCTGACGGGTCTGGCTGGCCAGTTCGTTGGCCTGCTTGGAGTTTTCGGCGTTGGTCCGGGTCATGGCCGCCATTTGTTCCAGGGCGCTGGAGGTTTCTTCAAGGGACGAGGCCTGCTCGCTGGCGCCCTCGGCCAGGCTCTGGGAGGCCGACGATACCTGACCCGCCGCGTCGTTCACCTGTTCGGCGCCTTCTCCAAGCTGCGTGGCGATGCGGGTCAGGCTGCGGTTGATGCCCCGGCTGAAAAAGATGCCAAGCGCTGTGCCGACCACCACGAGGACCACGGCGGCGATCGCCACGATCCAGGTGAGGGATTTGACCTCCTTGCCGATCGCGGTTTGGATTTCATTCGATACTTCGAAAAACTCCTCGACGGGTACGCGGGCGGCGATAACGTAATTGTTGGCTCCCAGTTTCAGCGGGGTGAAGGCCGCGTATGCCTCTTGGCCCTCGAATTGGTATTGCCCGAAGCCTTCCTCGCCACGCAGCATCCTGTTGCGGACGAGCTCCGCCAGTGCGCCGTAACGCGAGTCGGCCAGACTATTATTGTCTTTCAGGGTATTTTTCGGATGGGAAATCAGGACACCCTTTTCATTGATGATGTACGGGTATCCGGTTTTACCAAAGACAACGCCGGAAAGTCTTTCCCAAACATGGCTCCAATCGGCGTTAATAACCACGACACCTTGCAGAATATCATTGACGTAGACCGGGGTGGCGATACGGATTTCCGGCTCTCCGGTGTTGCGAGCAATCTCGACGGGGGTTATGTAAAGCTGACCGGCGGGTAATTTCCTCGCTTCCTCGAACCAGGTTTCGCCTTGACGGGTTTGTAGATCCTTATCCGCGCGCAATGCCCCATCGATGACGGCAACGACCTCTTTACCGATCGCATCCAGGAAGCGTATTTGCGAATAAGCGGGTTTTTCCCCCTTGGATGTCATGACGACCGAGGCCTTAAACATATGCATCATGTCCCGCTGGGTCAGGGTTTGTGCCTGTTGCGCGGCGGAAGCGCTCATTTCGTCCATGTATCCACTGGCGCAGATAATCCAGTCCCAATCAGGAAAGAATGAGTAGGCAATGAATTTCAAACGGCCTTCGAACCTGTACGTGTTCCACCCGTATTCACCGGATTTTCGCTTGTTGACCACTTCTTGAAAGGCGGTCAGCTTCAGGTCTGAAATCGTATTTTTACCGACCAGTTCGGATCGCGGGTGGACAATCAGTTCCCCCCTTGAATTCATGACAAATGGATAGCCGGTTGCTCCGATCTTGGTTTTGTTCAAGGACTCGACGATCGCCCCGCTTTGTTCCGGGATGCCCACGTAGAGGGCTCCCTCGATTTCTCCCGCGGAGTTGATGAGGGGTTTGTAGGCGGTCATGTACCATTGATTAACAACGAATGCCCTGCCTATAAAAGTTTCCTTGCGTAGAAGGGCCGCGACCACCGGATTGGCCGTTCCGTCGGGGTTTGTGTTAGGAATATAGGTACCAATGGCCCGCTTGCCGTCCGGACCGACTACCGATGTCGCGATCCGCAGCATGTCGCCCGACGCATTGATCCGCTGGAAGAGGGTCGCGGTTCCACCCACGTGTTTCACGATATCATCCACAAGGGGCGTGGGAATACCTGCATCATGATTTTGCGCAAACTCCGTGTCGCCAACCATGACTTTAGGCAGGGTTACTTGCTGCTCCTCGCGGGACAATTGGTTGATCGTCTTCCATTCGGTGGTTGAATCCGTTTGCTTGAACTCTCCCATCTGGGCCATGAGCAGTTCCGCAAGGGATAGGGACGATTGAAGCGTTTGCCGGGTGGATGCATTCTGGATTTGCGCCGCCTCCATGAATCCACGGACCAGCGTGTCGCAACGTTCGCGCGTCGCGAGATTCCAAGTTTCACTTTCGCCATTCATGGCTTCGATGTAGGAGGTGACGGTTCCGGATTGAGCCAACTTTCGCGTGTCATTTTGGATCGTTTCCATGAATGCCATGACATCATCATGGGCCTGCTTGACGCCTCTGGAGAGCGTCTTTTCCGCATCATCCCGAAGGCGGGTCGTGGCGATTTGCGTGACATTCGCGTTCAGCACGCCCACGGACCGAAGGCTCAATCCGCCGACCAAGCCCAGCGGCACCACCACGAGGCCGATGCTGAGGGCGATTAATTTTTTTCCGATCGTCCAATTTGAGGTCTTCATTGTCGTATTCCTGTTATTTGACTTCGTTGGTCATAATGCGGCCCGGTCCGCATCGTGTTCCAATCCCGCGTTTGATCTTACGGTGACTCTGATACTTATAACTTGGCCCCCGACGCTGGGGAGCCTCTTGATCGAAAATGCAACATGTCGTGGGGATGGACGATAACCCAATGCCAATCCCGATGCATATCTCGTTCATCGGCTGGCGCTGATGGTATGATTATAAAATACCATGCGTTCGTACAGTTGGCCGGGAGTTATGGGAAGGTCCGTATAACAATTAAAGAGATGTCCTGAAAAACCCGCATGGTCCCGCGGGGCAAGGATGGGAATAGCGAGGAGGCGGCTGGGCTCCATCTCTTCCTCCTGTTTGGCCACGGGAAGCCCTTGTCCGGCCGGGAGGATACGATTGAACGCCATTACAAGGCCGAGCCACATTTTGCGGATGGAACCATTTTCATGATATTGGCATTTCTCTTGGCATATTGCCGCGGGCCGGGTATCCGTTACAATACGGGATTCGCCCCGTGGCGGGGCCGCATGAAGCAGTTGGAAGCATGGAGATAGGAAATGACGACGCAGGAGGTGCTTGAACTTTATTCCCGTTGCGTAATTGGTAATTACGCCCGCTTGCCGGTGGTAATCGTCCGGGCCGAAGGTTCCCAAATGTGGGATGCCGACGGCATGCGTTATCTGGATCTGTTTCCCGGGTGGGGCTGCAGCCTGTTGGGGCATTGCCATCCTCGGGTGGTCGAGGCCATCCGTCAACAGGTCGGCAAGCTGATCCATGTCGATAATACCTTTTATACCCAGGAGCAGGGGCATCTGGCGGAGCTTCTGCACCGGCACGGGTTCGGCGGCAAGAGTTTCTTCGGTAACAGCGGGGCCGAGGCCAACGAGGCGGCCATCAAGCTTGCCCGGCGGCATGCCCCCGACGGCCGATACAAGATCGTCACCATGGAGCGTAGCTTCCACGGACGCACCTACGGGGCCATGTCCGCCACCGCTCAGTCCAAAACGCATCGGGGCCACGAGCCGCTCGTGCCCGGCTTCGTCTATGTGCCCTTTAATGATATTGACGCGGTGGTGAAAGCCATCGATCGGGAAACGGCGGCCATCATGGTCGAGCCGATCCAGGGCGAGGGCGGCGTGAACATCCCCGACGACAACTATCTGCCCGCCCTGCGCGAGTTGTGCGACGAAAACCGGATGGTGCTGATTCTCGATGAAGTGCAGACCGGCTGTGGGCGAACCGGGACATGGTTTGGCTACCAGCATTATCCGATCGAACCGGATATCATCACCTTGGCCAAGGCCTTGGGTAACGGCGCGCCGATCGGAGCCATGGTGGCCAAACCCGAAGTGGCGGACAAGATGACCCCCGGTTCGCACGCCTCCACCTTCGGGGCCAACGCCCTGGCGGTGTCGGCGGCCATCGCCACGCTGGAGGCCATCGAACAGGACAATCTTCTGGAAAAAACCCGGCAGATATCGACTTATATCCTGGAGAAGGCCGGCCAACTCAAGGAGCGGTTTGGTTTTATCGAGGAGGTCCGCGGTCGCGGCCTGATGATTGCCATCGAGCTGTCCCTGCCGGGTAAGTCAATCGTGGCCGCAGCCCTCAAAAAAGGCCTGCGGATTAACTGTACCCAGGAGACGGTCCTGCGTCTTTTGCCGGCCATGACCATCACCCCTGCCGAGGTCGACGAGGGCTTCGATATCCTGGCCGCCGCTATCGAGGAAACAGAACAACAATTGGTCTCTTCGTGAGGGCTGCCATGCCAAGCGATATGCCCGACATCCTGAAATCGATGCGACATTTTCTGTCCATGCGCGATTACACGGCGCCGGTTATTCAGGCCCTGATCGACTTCAGCATTCAGCGTAAACAGCTTTTCAAGAGCGGTCGGCTTAAACCCGTCCTCCAGGGAAAAATCCTGGCCATGCTTTTTCAGAAATCCTCGCTACGGACCCGCCTGGGTTTCGAGGCGGCCATGCTCCAACTTGGCGGGCATGCCATCAATCTGGAAGATCATCAGGTGGGTCTGGCCAACCGTGAGGATGTCAAGGATATCGCCCGGGTCATTTCGTCCATGTGCGACGGGCTGATGGCCCGCGTCTATGCCCATCAGGCGTTGATTGAGTTGGCCTCGGTCAGTGAGGTACCGGTCATCAACGGGCTGAGCGACTGGTCGCATCCCTGCCAGGCGCTGGCCGACATGATGACCATCCGGGAGCATTTCGGCGAGTGGAAGGGTCTTAAACTTGCCTTCATCGGTGACGGGAACAATGTGGCCCGCTCGCTATGCAATGCCTCCGCCTTGCTGGGGGTTTCCTTTGCCATCGCCTCGCCGGCCGGCTATGCCCTGGATGCCGGTGTGCTGGAACATGCTCGATCGGTTGCCGACCAAACCAAGGCGATGGTGCAGGTTACCGATCAGCCGGCCGAGGCGGCCGCCGACGCGGATATCGTCTATACCGATGTCTGGACCAGCATGGGCCAGGAAACGGAGCAGGCCGAACGCGAAAAGGCCTTCGCCGGTTTTCAAATCAACGCCGAGCTGATGAGGCGAGCCAAATCTCATGCCGTGATCATGCACTGCCTTCCGGCCCACCGTCAGCAGGAAATAACCCACGATGTCCTGGATGGCCCGCAATCCTTGGTTTTTCGGCAAGCGGAAAACCGGTTGCATTCCCAGCGGGCTCTACTTGAGGTTCTGTTAGGCAAATGAAAAAAAGCGGCGGCACACGTCGAATCGATGGCCGGCGGGCGAACGAGCTTCGACCGCTGGAGATTATCCGTGGTTATACGCGCTTTGCCCCGGGGTCGGTATTGATTCGCGTGGGGGCGACGGCCGTAATTTGTTCGGCCACGGTCGCCGAAGAGGTGCCCGAATGGATGGCCGGCCGCGGTCGGGGCTGGGTGACCGCCGAGTATGATATGCTTCCTGCCTGCACCGGGCAGCGGCGGGCGCGCAACCGGCGCGGCGTCGACGGGCGTAGCGCGGAAATTCAACGTCTCATCGGACGCGTATTGCGGGCGGTGGTCGATATGGAGCAACTGGGCGAGCGGACCATCTGGCTGGATTGCGACGTGCTCCAGGCCGATGGAGGCACGCGGACGGCCGCCATCACCGGGGCGTATGTGGCCCTGGTCGATGCCGTTCGCTGGCTGCAAGGGCAAAAAATCCTTCGTCGCTCACCGATCCGCGAACCGGTCGCCGCGATCAGCGTAGGCAAGGTTGACGGACGGATATTGCTCGATCTGAATTACGCGGAGGACGTGCGGGCCGAGGTGGATTTCAACGTTGCCATGACCGCCGCCGGCCGGTATGTTGAAATTCAGGCGACTTCCGAAGGCAAACCCTTTGCCCGGGCGGAACTGGAGCGGATGCTCCGGGCGGCTCGACCGGGCATCGGACGGTTGGTCGCGGAGCAGAAGCGGGCCTTGGCCCGGCGCTTGCCCGGCGGGAATCGAACATGATCTGGCGTAAGCTGATACGTCCTCATCTATTGGCCAAGGGTCTGCTGCTGGTGACGGTGCTGGCCACGGTGGTCTTTTTTCAGTGCGACTCGCCGGGTAACGGCGGCGGGGGGCTGTTCCGAGCCGCGCAGGGCAAGAAAGATCGTTGGACCATCTGTTGCTTACGCTTGAATGTTCTCGACCATAAGACCATCTGCAACCAATACGCCGAGATGCTCCGTCGCGTCAAGGAACTCGACCCTCGCAAGGTCCGGGTGGTCAGCGACGCCTCCTCCAGCGCGGTGTATTACGGGGAATACACCAAAATCAGCGACTCGGATAGCGATCGTCTGATTTTCCCGAGCCAATACCAGCGGGATATCGAGCTGATTCGGCGACTTAGCTCCGGTAACAGCACCCCCTTCTTCGGAGCCCAGCCGGAGTTATTGGAAAAAGGCGACGCCCCCCAGCACCCCGAGTGGAGCGTTTTCAGTGCCAAGGGGGCATACACGCTCCATATCGCCGTCTTCTATAACACTGGCTCTTTCGATCAGCGCAAGGAGGCCGCCGAGCAATATGTCGCCGCCCTGCGCGAAGCGGGGTTCTCGGCCTATTATTATCACGGGATCGTCAAGAGCCACGTTTTCGTGGGCGATTTTCTGGAGTCGGATATCATTCGGTCGCCGCAAGGTGACCATTGGGGCCCGCGGGTCGAGGAGTTTGTATCCAACAATGAGGCGGAGTTCCGACATACCACCGAGAACGGCATGCTCCGCAAGCGATTGGTGGCGGAAGGGCAGTATGCGGCCCCCCTCTCGGTCCTTCGGAAGGTTCCAAAGGCCGATGAGGCATCGGCTCTGGAGCAATATTAACTTGATCGATCGGGTTCGCGTCCTGACACTTTGTGGATATCCGATGAGGGGGCTGCGTTCGAGCCGGCCAGATGAAGATTCCGATTCACGAAAAAGAAATGAGTCGAGCACGATGCGCGAGATTTTGATTGCCACCGGCAACCCCGGTAAGGCACGGGAAATGCGGGAAATCCTTACCCCGGCCGATTCACTTCTGGCCGGCAAGGTACGCTGGCGTTTCCTGGCGGAATTCCCCGACTGGCCGGAAGCCATCGAGGATGGGGCCACGTTCGAGGTCAATGCCCGCCTGAAAGCAATGCATTACGCCAAGCTCAGCGGGCTTTGGACGCTGGCCGACGATTCCGGGCTGGAGGTGGATGCCCTGGGTGGACAGCCGGGCGTGCGTTCCGCCCGTTTTGCCGGCGAATCGCGGGACGACGCGGCCAACAACGCCTTGCTTCTGCAAAGGCTCGCCGGCTTGCCCGACGATCGCCGCACGGCTCGCTTCCGTTGTGCGGCCGTCATCAGCGACGGCCGCGCTATCCTCGCTTTCGCCGAGGGCACGGTCGAAGGTCGTATCATCGAGCAACCACGCGGCCGCAACGGCTTCGGATACGATCCTCTATTCCTCATCCCGGCCTTGGGCCGGACCTCCGCCGAGCTGGCGGCCGAGCATAAGCACGCGATCAGCCACCGTGGGCAGGCTCTGGCCCGGCTGAGCGAGCAACTGAGCGCCCTGCTTGAGGCGGAGCCCGTCGGCGGGCCATAAATATTTACCGACCGGGCCGGATTTTGCTTGACTCGGCGGCCGGTTTTGTCAAAATAAAAGCGTTCGTAAACCCGCGCATGAGCCGACGACCTGACCGGTCGCTCGGCCTTTTGTCTTTTCGGGCGGGTTAGCGGAAGGATGGCTTTAAGAGGTATCAAGAGGAAAACGCGAATGGGAAAACTGCATCACCCCACCTTCCACGAGGAAGACGCCTTGCGCACCTGGACCGTGCAGGACGCCA
>CAZXSA010000230.1:0-7867 GCA_964642815.1 uncultured Planctomycetales bacterium
ACCAAGGAGGAATTCGAGGTTCGGCTCCAGCGTCAGGTCATCACGATCTACACGATCAAGGGTTATACCCGCGACGAACAAGGCAAATGGAAGTATATGATCGATCCAGATAACAAGATCGCTTATTTGCGCCTGACCAACTTCACGGAAACCAGCACGGACGAATTGCGCGAGGCGATCACCGGCCTGCTCTCGGAGGGAATGCGCGGGCTGATCTTCGATCTGCGGGACAATCCGGGCGGAACGCTCAAGGCGGCGGTCGAGGTCTCCAACCTGTTTCTGGAAAACGATAAACTGATCGTCTCGACCAAGGACCGCAACGGCAAACCCTGGGAAGTCTCCGCTTCCGGCAAGGCCCATTTCAGCGATTTCCCGATCGTCGTGGTGGCCAACACCATCAGCGCCAGCGCGGCCGAGATTGTCACCGGCGCCTTGCAGGTACACAAACGAGCCTTGATTGTCGGCGATAGGACTTTCGGCAAGGGAAGCGTGCAGCAGGTTTTGCAATTGAACACGACACCGCCGGCCTATCTGAAGCTTACCACCGCTTATTATTACCTGCCGAACGGCCGTTGCCTGCATCGCGAGGAGGATTCGGTCACCTGGGGCGTGGATCCCGACATCATGGTCAAGCTTGTACCCAAGGAGGACTATAAAATCCGTGAAAAGCGGATGAAAACCGACATCCTCAAGGGTAAGAACCAGGACAAACTCACCGATGAGGACATTCGTAACGTAACGGATGAGGCGGCCTCCACCCAGACCGCGCCGATGGATGAGGAGGAAAACGGCGAACCCGAGGAAGCGGCCGGCAGCGACGAGGACGAGACCGAAGCCGTCGAGGATCCCGAAAACGAAGCGCAGGAGGACAAATTGAACATCGTTCGCGACGACCAAAACCTCTTCCCCGGCGACCTCGATCTGCAACTGGAAACCGCCCTGCTGATGATGCGTATTCGACTGGCCAGCGGACAAGCCTGGGAGCTTGGCCCGCCCCCCATCGCCGCGGCCACGGGTGCCCAAAAAGGTTGATTCGGATCGAGGAAGAAATTTCTCGCAATCCATTAGCCGTAAGCTTATCAGGAGTTCACTCGGCGACCGACTGGCGCAGGCCGCCTCTTGATGGGTTGGTCCGTAGCTCGTCTTGCAGCCGGCTTGGTGGAATGATAAGATTAACATATAGATGGCGATGGAGTCCGCCGTTAACCGGTCGCGCAGACCTGATGACTCCTACCCGGATCGACCTGGGTAGGGTCCGCGCGAGGGATACCCTACAGATGAACCCCGCCAGGCCGATTGTCTGGGTGGGGTTTTTTATTGGGCGCAAGAAAACGCCCGGGTAAGGGTTGGATATGGTCAAAGTGCTGTTGATCTTTATCGGTGGCGGGTTCGGGTCGGTATGCCGTTACGCGCTGGCCGGCTGGGGGCAACGTCTGACCAACGGGTCGTTCCCCTTGGGGACGATGATCGTTAATGTGCTAGGTTGTTTTATCATAGGGCTCCTCAACTACCTGTTCAGTGGCCCATACCTGATCCGCGCGGAGTACCGGGTCGCCTTGACCATTGGCTTGCTCGGCGGGTTCACCACTTTTTCGACATTTGGGTGGGAGACATTCGCCCTGGCCAACGATGGCCAAGGGCTGCGGGCAGTGATGAATTTGTTGCTCAGCGTTACGCTCGGTTTCTCCGCCGTACTGCTCGGGTATCGGCTTGCGGAAAAATGGCTTGGCGTCATGTGATCGTCGCGAGGGGTATCGTTCGTTTTCGATGTTTACGACAAACGCTAAGGCAGGAGGCCGTTCCACATGACTGACGTTTGGCTTACAGCGGCGCTCTGGTTGGGGCTGGCGCTCGTGGCCACGCTTTTTTCCATCTGGCTTCGGGTGGCAACCGCTCTATCGGAAATCGTCGTAGGTACCGTCGCCCAGCTTATCATCGGGGCCATCGCCGGAACCGCGGCTTTGGGCGCGCACGAACCGTGGATCAAGTTTCTTTCCGGTACGGGCGCGATTGTTCTAACTTTCCTGGCCGGAGCGGAGCTTGATCCCGTCGTTTTCCGGGCAAAATGGAAGGAGGCAACCGTCGTCGGGCTTGTCGCCTTCTTCGCGCCGTTTCTAGGTTGCGCGGCGGTGGCTTACTATGTGCTCCATTGGGATTCGAGGGCAAGCTGGTTGGCGGGCGTGGCCTTGTCCACCACCTCGGTGGCCGTCGTTTATGCCGTCATGCTCGAACTCGGCTTCAACAAAACGGACTTCGGCAAGGCGGTGTTGGCGGCCTGCTTCATCAACGATCTCGGCACGGTTATCGCGCTTGGACTGATCTTCGCCCCGTTCACCTTCCGCACCGGCGTGTTTGTCGGGTCAAGCGTCGTTGTCTTCACGGTCATCCCCTTCCTGACCCCGTGGTTTTTCAAGCGGTACGGCAACCGGCCTTCCGAGCTAGAGGCCAAGTACCTGCTGCTGCTCCTCTTCGGCATGGGCGCGCTGGCCGCCTGGGCCGACAGCGAGGCGGTCTTGCCCGCCTACATGATCGGGATGGTGCTGGCGGGCACCGTGGGCAAGGACCACGTTCTGGTTCGACGGCTTCGCACCTTGACTTTCGGGCTGCTTACGCCGTTCTACTTTATCCGGGCGGGTTCATTCGTTTCCGTCCCGGCCCTGATATCCGCGCCCGTAACCTTTCTCATCCTGTTGGTTGCCAAGGTGTCGAGCAAGTCGGTCGGCGTATACCCCGCGACCAAGGCGTTTGGGTACAAATATCACCAAGCCGTGTACACGACGCTACTCATGTCCACGGGCCTGACTTTCGGCACGATTTCCGCCTTGTTCGGTCTGAGTCATAACGTCATCACGCAGCATCAGTACTCATACCTCGTGGCCGCCGTGGTCGCCAGCGCGGTCATCCCGACTTTGATCGCCAACGCTTTCTTTATTCCGCGCGACCTGTTGCCGAAACGCACGGGAGTTACAATACAAGGGACAACTCCGGCCGACGGTGAGCCGGTCCCTTCTGAATCGTGAAAGGTCAAACCATGAAGACGATACTCGCAGCCCATGACGGATCGGATTCAGCCAAGAGAGCATTCCAATTCGCGGTGGAACTGGCCAAGGCTTTGGGCGCCGGGGTAACCGTCGTCTCGGTGGCCCAACCTTCGGAACCACCTACGTCGGTCGAGACTCCCGCCCTGCTCGAAGCAGCGACGGATCTCTTTGAGAAGGATTTCGCCGTTTTTCGGGAGATCGCCAAGGCCGCGGGGGTGTCATTGGACACCGCCGTCGTCGTCGGTCACCCCGCCGATCAGATCGTCCATCAGGCGGCCGAGCGCGAGGCCGACATGATCGTGATGGGCCATCGGGGAAAAAGCCGGTTCCAGCGCTGGTTGCTTGGATCGGTTTCCAAACGTGTCCTGAGTTACGCGCCGTGTACCGTAACCGTGGTGAGGTAATTCATGAAACTGGAAGGCGAAGCGCAGTTACTTCGTATTTTTATCGGCGAAAGCGACAAGTGGCACGGCCGGCCGCTGTATGAAGCCATCGTGTTGAAGGCCCGCGAGCTCCATCTGGCCGGGGCCACCGTGCTTCGTGGCCCGATGGGTTTTGGCGCACACAGCCGCTTGCACACAACGAAGATTTTACGACTCTCGGAGGATCTTCCGCTGATCATCGAGATCGTGGACAGCGAGGAGAGGATTAACGAGCTGCTGCCCTACATCGACACCATGGTGGAGGAAGGTCTTATCACTTTGGAAAAGGTCCATGTGATCAAGTATCGGGCGAACGGCGCGGAGAAGAGTCCTTGAGGGAATATTTTGCCATTGCCGAGAAAGCTGGCCCGGCTTAAAATAACCGTGGCGATGGAGTCCGCCTTTAAGCGGTCCTGCCGACCTGATGACTCCTACCCGAATCGACCTGGGTAGGGGCTTAATTCCGGAACATGAACCCCACCAGGACGATTTCCGAGTGGGGTTTTTTTCATGGTGGACCGGAGACCGATGGCATGGAGGTGCGGCGGACCATGAATGTTCCCGACGACAAGAAAAGGCGTCACCGGAGTCGCGATCCGCAGATTATTCGCGAGGAAGTCCTGCGCCCCAGCCACTACCTGGGCTATGACCGGGACGAGATGGGGTGTTATTTTCTTGGCCGAGAAGCCTTCGAACTGGCCGAATCCCAGTTCCGCCGGGCGGTGTATCTCAACCCGTTCGAGCCGACGTTCAAGGTTCACTGGGCCGTGGCCTTGACCCATCTTAATCGCCTCGATGAGGCGCGGGCCCTCCTGGTGGAGTTGTTCCTTCGCCACGAGGACGACGATCTGGTGCGCCAAATGTGGCATCACTTCTGGCCGGACGAACCTTGCCCCAAGCCGGATACAAGCTTATCAACCTGAGGGAATTGCTTCGGTGGCTTTTCAAGGGGGCATGTCCATCTCCGCCCATGGCAAGTAGTCGGTAAGGCCGGCGCAACCAAACAGCTTTTCCAAGGCATAGCGTGGGGCAGCCTTCACCTGCCTTTCCACCTTGAAGGCGCCTTGGTTGATGACCAGATCAAGCTGAGGGATCAGCCGTGCGCATTGCGCAGGCCAGGCCCTTTTCAACAATTCGATCACTATTGCATTCTTGAAGTCCGTCATGGCGGCGCGATGATGAGGAAAACACAAACCGTGTCCGCGCTCGTAGGCTTCTTGATGCTGCGTCTGCTCAAGAAGATCTTCCATGGCGTGTAACCACTCTTGCTGTCGGGTTCGCAAGAGACGGCAGACCGGACAGCCCTGTTTCGGCGGGAGCGGATCGTCGGGGGATGCCGTCAACAGACGTTGCAGCCAAGGCCGACAAAGGTTCGCCGTGGTATCCGATGATCCAACCTTTCCGAAAAAGGTCGCATGCCGGTTGCATAAAAGATCCGAGGTTAATAGCGGGTGATTGACATCGCGTTCAATGTCCCCGAGGAGCGCGGCAAAAAGGTTGAATTCCTCGTGTTCCGCCGCGCGGCAGAGGGGACATCCCTTGTCGATGGTTAATTGCTCGATCAGGAATGGCTCCATCGAGAGGTTGCGCACCAGTTCGGGAAGATTCAGGACTCCGTATTTTTCTTCCGGCGATATCATGACCACCTCACGCCTGGTCCAAACACAAAGGTGACGCACATGAGGGCGCGAGCCGCGACGCATGGACGTCTGGGGAGCCTAACGATGACAATAAATTCAGGTCCGCCCAAAGGCCTTCAGGGTCGCGAGGCATCGATTCGCCGATATCCGGATGGTCCCCGCGAAGTTGGGCACGATAAGGCTCGGCATGGGCCTCATACGCATTGACCACGCGTTCGAGATTGGCCTTGGTCCATTTCCTCAGCTTGTGTCGGTGATTCCGTAAAACGGAGTGGATTGCCCAGCGTCCGCGATGGCGACACTTGCGACGAAAAACAGCCCGGCCAACGGCCGGCCACCAAGTCAACCATCTTGACATTCGTAAATTCGGGATTTCCGCCAAAGTTGTTTCCTCCAGAGTCGGCAAAGGTTCCAGGACGGTTGCCATATCCTCAGCCACTTGGTCTTCGACCGGACCCAGGATGTACGCTAAGTCCTCCAGCATGCGAGTCAATAAGCGGCCAAGCTCGATGAGCTCATCCCGTGAGGCCGCCGCCATGTCGGCCATGGCGTTGATTGTCGCCCGGGGCAGCGGATCAGCCTCAGTCGCCGTCTCGCGCTCGCGACAAGCCGCGAAGGCTACGGCCTGTTCGATAATTTGGTCAATGACCTCGAACAATCCGGTATCCAGCGGTTCGACCGTTCGTCCGGACACCCTGGCGATACGTTCCGCCGCCTCTTCGAGGAGCTTCCGGACGGCATCCCTATCGCCATCTTGCGGACTTCCAGCACGGCCGCGCCTCCGGTCCGCCAATCGGCTCAAGGTACCAGCGATCGACTCCCGGAGATTGGCGATCTTCCGGCGAATAGAGGCCTGAGTCATCTCCCGATGGTTCCGCAGAAGCGGCCGAACCTGTTCGGCAAACCACCGGCCGGCCAGAATGGCATCCTCGCCGACAATGCTGAGCGGGCACACCTTCACCGCCAAACCCAGGGCCTGATGAACCTGGTTTTCGATATACCTCACCACGCGAAGGCGATCCTCGGGGCCAAGCAGATCGCATTTACTCAATATCAAATGGGTCGGGATGGCGGCCTCGTATAACCCCTGTAGAATGGCCAAGTCCTCATCGTTGAGCGTGGAACCGGCATCCAACAGGATCACACCTAAGTCGCAACGAGGCAGATAAGCCATCGTCTGGGCCGCCCCACAGGTGGCCAGCGAGCCGATACCCGGCGTATCCACGAAGGCCACTCCCTCGGCCAGGGGGATCGAAGGCAGAAGTACCTCGACCTGATTCACGTGTTTGGTGTTGTGCGGGTTTCCTTCCTCGGTGACGAACTCCGCGATTCGCTCCATCGGCAATCGTTGCGGCGGAGTCAGCTCGAAGTTTACGATGATCTCGGCATTTTCTCCATGTCGAATCCGGGTGGGCACCGCGGTAACCGGCGTCACCCCAACCGGCAGAATCCGCTGACCCAGGATGTAGTTGAGCAACGAGGATTTCCCGGAACTCACCCGGCCAAAGAAGGCAACCTCCAACTCGGTGGATTCGAGACGAGACAGGATCATATCCAAGGTGGGTCGGAACTCCAGCAAATGATGGCGCGTCATGATCTGCTCCAGGATTATGAGCAGATCGCGATCCGCCGGCGAACTCTCCAGGCGAGCAAGACGTTGAGCCAGATCCTCGCCATGAGCGCGACCAAGATAGGCATCGAGCCTGCTCACCAGACGCTCCAGCTCGGCGCATTCTTGCGCGACCCGGCTGTTGTCCTCCGCGCTGAGCTTTCCATACCCGATGAGGTGATGCGGCTCCATTTCCGCGATGGCGATCGAAACCCCCAGCAATTGATTCCGGACCGCCCAGCACGCACTTGTCCGCCGACCATCCAAGGTAATCCCCATCCTTTTAAGCGCAGCGACCATCTCCTCGCGGATTCGGTTCAGATAGTCCTCGATCACTCTGCGCTGCATCGGTTGCAGGTCAAGCACATATTGCGACAGCGGCGAGTCGACCCCGATAGCCGCCAGAATCCCCTCGATCTCCGCGAAACGACCATGAATGTGACGCAGCGTGCTGGAAATACATCTTTGATGATGCTCATTCATGTCCCATACTCCCGCTGGTTACGGCAAGGACGGTCGGTGAATTCCAGACGGCTTGGCCGTGGAAGTCGGAGATTCCTCTCCAGTCCTGACAAGTTGTTGGGTCAAATCATATACCTCCGCGGCCCATTTCTTGACCACCCGACCTTTGTGGCGAGCGCGGTCGGCAAAATGATGCCGATCAGGCCCTCCTTCGATCAGCTTCTGACGCCGCTCGTATAATTCTCGCCAGGCCGCGTCGTTGAGCCGAAGAGGGAATACGCCCCGACTGAATTCCCCACAGCCATTACAGTAATATTCCTCATGCTGATAGCCGTCGGCCACGAAATGGCTGTGGATCACCAGAACACACCCGCAAAGATGGCATTTTCCCAACAACATTTGACGCCTAACCTGCTCCCTAGGCCCCTCGCGTTCGGCATCGTTGGTCTTCGCGATCCAGTTTCAAATTTGCGTTACTGACCTGTCCAGAGGGGGAATTCTATGCATCGGCCTAAACCCCCGCTGGAACGCCGATCGCGCTCTTGAGCAGGGGTTATCAGCCTGTCGTCGGGCAGGCGGTTGATCTCGACCCCCGCGGGGCCGAAATGCTGGCGAACCCCATCGCCAGTAATTCAATAATTATACACCAAGCTGGCACAAGGGGCAAAATGAACGAGATTTTTTTGAATCCCA
>CAZXSA010000231.1:0-7821 GCA_964642815.1 uncultured Planctomycetales bacterium
GCGAATCCTGGCGAATGAAAACTTTCCTAAACTTAACCTCCGTGTCTCAGTGCCTCCGTGGTGAATTATTCGGACTAACATGAGGTGCCCTATGAAAAGCATTTTGATGAGCATCGGTATTGTCGTCAGCCTGTTGGCCGGGGATGCGCCCGTGGCCGCTCCGCCTGTCCAGACTCCCGTACGGGTTCTGATTATCACAGGTCACGATGTGCCCGCCCACGACTGGCGGACGGTGACGCCTATCCTGCGGAGCCACTTGGAATTGACCGGCCGATTCGAGGTTGTCGTCAGCGAGGAACCGCTGGTGCTCGAGTCCAAGGCCGCGCTGGACAAGTACGACGTGATTCTGATGAATTACTACAACGCCCAACTGCCGAGCATCACCGAGCAGGCGCGGGAAAACCTGCTGGCCTTCGTGCGCGGCGGCAAGGGGCTGGTCTCCTTTCACTTCACCTGTCGCGCGTTTCAGGACTGGCCCGAGTTTCGCAACCTCATCGGGCGAATCTGGACCACGGGCTCCGGCCACGGCCCGCGCGGCAAATTCACCGTGAAGGTCAAGAATCCGGACCATTTCATTACCCAGGGCCTGAGCGATTTCGAGGCCGACGACGAGTTGTATTCCAAGCTGGTCGGGGACGCGAGGATTAATGTCTTGGTCGAGGCGTATTCGGATTGGAGCAAGCAGACCGAGCCGATCGCCTGGACGCTGGACTACGGCCAAGGCCGGGTGTTCAATTACGTCCTCGGCCACGACGCCGCCGCCTGTCGCAACCCCAACTTCGCCCGCCTGCTCCAGCGCGGCACCGAATGGGCGGCGGGAAAGTTTGATAACAGCGGGAAATGAAGCTGGCCGTGAATCCGTGACCGGGGCATCATTGTTTGGCTTGGCAACGATATCCACGCTGCCTCTATCCAAAGGACATACTTAAGCTTGGCCGAGGCCCATTTCTCATTTATCTCCGCCCAGGTTGTCGTGGATGAGGCCGTGGGTGTTCGGGATTTCGTTGGCTACGTGGGCTAGGTTGTCCGTAATGATGAAGTCCTTCAGGCTTCCGCCTTTGTCCGTGGTGGAGAGGAGAATACCCGCCTTGGGGATGCTCAGGGCGGAGACGTTCCGGATGGACAGCCCCTGCAAGGGTTTGCCCGCGGTGATTAGAAACTCAATCGCGTGGGTCAGGGCGGACGTTTCGCCGTGAAGGACCAACCCATCCACCATGATCCGGTTACAGTCGATGATCTGCATGACCGGGCCGGCGTTCGCGGCGTTTGTGACCGTCAGGTCGCGGATGGTAACGCCATCACAATGATCGATAACCACCGGATCGTCGTCCGGGCCGTGGTCGATAATTCGGATGTTGTCCAGCAAGATGCGCTGAGAATCGCGAACGCGCACCGGATACGTGCATCGTTGCGCTGTAACATCGCGGATGGTCAGGTCGCCGTTGGAGTTGATCTTATGGGGATGGAGGCGGACGTTGACGGCCTGTCGGCAATCAACCGCGACGATATCCTCCAGCAGAATGTTTCGGTTATTCTGGCCCGGTTGGCCATGTTCGCTGACATCGACGGCGTAGACGCATGATTCGGCGTAGACCTTGCGTATGGTGATATGCTCCGTGCCATCGCTGGATTCAATGGCTCCCCGGGCGGCGCTGTGATAACTACGGAGATTCTCGACCAGCACATTGCGGACTTTCCCCCCGCGGGTGCCGCCGGAGAGGGAGACCACATCGCGAATGACGCCGGTTCCGACCACGTCACGGACCACGCCGCCGACGATTTCCGCGCCGACGCCCTTGGATTCGATCATGACGCCGTCCTTGGAACTGTTGGAAAACGAGCCTCGCTCGACGGCAAACTCGCCCGCATGAATACACATAAGCGCGCAGCGATCCTTTTGGTCCACGGTGTCCCCGTTTCCGTGCAATTCGAAATCCGTGAAGCAAACCTGAGGGGCCTGGACCACGACCAGAGGGGTGCGGCCGAGACCCGGCGGAAGCTGGGCGTTGAGGCCACGAATGGTTAGGGGCCGATTGATGACGATCGGGGTGGAGAGAGTCAGACGTTGATTACGGTTACAAATGATGACGGAGTGCGCGGGTACCTCATCGATGATCTGTTGTAGATTTTGCTCACCTACATGTACGATCAGGGGCGCACGCTGGTCGGGCGGGGCCGTCGCCGGTCGCGTGGACACCACCTGTTGCGCCATCACGGGCAGTCCAGGCAAAAGCATAATGATTACCAGCCATGAGACCCGTTTACCTATCCCGTTGATGCTTTTCATTCTCCGCATGCTCCTGTCGTTTGCATCGTATGATCCATATCGCGTTTAACGAGTGTCCGCATCATACCGAATCTGTATAATGCTGGGAATATAGTCGAGGGATATGTGACCACGTCATTGAAATCATGTATGCTCTGGAAATGTTCAGGTTCTGTATTAAATCGTTTTGCTATGTGTGCCGGAAAGGCGGATCGATATGAAACACATTATGGTTCTTTTAGTGTATGCATGCCTGCTTGGGTCCGGCATGCAAACCAGGGTGGCGGCTGCCGAGAGCGAATCGCTTCAACGCTGGGATTTTCTGACCGCCGGCGATGCCGAGGGCTGGAAGATAGGTTTCGGATTGTCCAATTTGACGGTAGCGGAAGGCCTTTTACGCATGCAAATCAAGGGACCGGATGCTTTTGTCATTGCTCCACCCGTCGAGGTGCCGCTCGATGGCTGCGCGGTTCGTGTTCGCCTGCGTGCCGACCGGGACGGCCGCACCCAGGTCTATTGGCGCAGTAGCGAGCATCCCGCGTTTGGGGAACCCCGACAGGTGACCAAGTATACCGCGGCCGCGCCGGCCGTTGCGTCGGACGGCGGGTTTCAGATCGTCGAATTTGAGATCGGCACACCGGCCGATGCGGGAAAAAAGTTGACCGGTTTTCGCATTGACACTTTCAACGGTAACGCGGACGGAACGGTGGAAATCGATTGGGTGGAACTGGTCCGCAAGCCGGCGGTGTTTCAAAACGGGCTTTTTTTCGAGAATCATCGGGTTCGCAAAGGTGAACCGGTCAAGTTGGAAGCGCGATTGCAACAGATGGCCGGCAAGGCTGCTAAAGGCGCGATTGTTTTTGAATTAACGGGAACCAGGCAGGAGCAGGCCCTCCGTGAGAACAAGTCGTCGGCCAAGGCCACGTCCGCTTTCCAGACGGAGCGTACCGGGCTGCATCGCGAGCGGGCGGTCGTGCGGGTTGCTCAAGAGCAATTTACGGCCGATCTTGAGGCTTCGGCGATTGTCGGCTCGATCGAGGAGTTGGCTATCATTTCGGGGCTGAGTGGTAAACAACTACGGCTGGATCTGATACCGACGATGGATGGCTCGGCGGTCGGAGCGGCACGTTGGCAGATCGCCGAAGAAGTCGATCCGGGTGGGACGGTTAAAACCTGGCGATTGGCCGGCTGGTTGTTGCCGCTGGCTTCCATCACGGTGGAAACTGAGTCGGGGCGAATCGTTCAGCGAGAGCCGGTTTTCAAGGTGGTTGAAACCTCGAATCGCCGATTGCATTTGCGGGCGGAGATGGAGGGTCTGAACGAATGGGGATTGGAACTCGATTTGAGTATCGGGCAGGAGAGTGGCCGCGAGTTTATTCAGGTATCTTCAACCTTGAAAGGGCCATCGGGTGGCCGTCTGCTGGATTACTCTGTTCCTGTTGTTCGCGTGGAAGGTCAGGAGAAAGGCGATTTGCTGGATCGTTTCGCGATATTCGGCGGACTGGAATATCTGGAACCGGGTTGGCATAGTTCTAGCGAGCGAGCGGTAGGGGAGCGATTTGCCGACCGCTGGGCGCCGCATCCATTCAAGATCACGCTGCCGGTGATGGCGATTGAACAGGGGGGGATGGCCTGCGGTCTGATGTGGCAGCCGTTGGAGAAATGGAACGGCCGGGATGGTCTCCCCACGGCCACTTTTGCTTCCCCCAATTTTCTTGAGGATCAGTCTCATCATCTGATGAAGCTTTCGGTGCCGACTATCGATCAATGGCGCGATGAAAACGAATCTATCGCCCGAAAACCCTACGTGATGCAGGCCGGTCAGCCGCTAACGCTTCGGGGGGTACTGTATGCCGAGAAAGATTTACCGGTGACCATGATGGCCCGACGCTGGTATGACATTTTCTCGGCACCGGCGGCCCCGCCACCGACGCACGACGATAAGACTCTTTACGATCTGCTCGCGCGGCATTTCGGCGAAACCATGTACTGGCCCGAGGAAAAGGGCTGGCGTCAGCATTGGTATATGGAGCAGAAAAGTTCTTTCGTGGGTTGGATGGCCGCCGAACTTTTAACCCACAAAATCGAAACCGGCCAGGACGAATGGGTCCGCCGCACGGAATTGACGGACAAGACCAGCGTGATCGACATGGCCGGAACCTTGGAGTCGCGTTTCCTGCATGCCGGTCAGGCCGCGAAGGCAATCATGGCCTCCATGCGTCCGGATGGAACCTGGCCTTTCGCTAACACCGAAAAAATGCGGGAAACGACGCGTGAAGTAACGAATGGACAATACGATTCATTGGGCGAGGACGGCTCGACCAGTCTGGGGACGTGTGTTCAAGCAGCGTTATCGATTCTGCGACACGCCGAATTGTCCGGCGAGCCGGCCTGCATGGCGGCCTCGATCAAGGCGTTGGAGGCGATGAAGCGTTTTCGAGTGCCGCGCGGCGCTCAGGTGTGGGAAGTCCATCAGGAGATTCCCGACATCCGGGCGGCGGCCCTGGCTGTCGAGGCGAATCAGATCGGTTATCACCTGACCGGCGATGAAAAATGGTTGGATGAGGCGGAATATTGGGCCTGGACGGGTGTGCCTTTCCTCTACAGTTGGCACGTCCCGATGGAGGAACGGCCGGGGGTTGTTATTGCCTCGCGCGATCGCGATGAAAACAATCGTATCCGGTTATCGCCGGCCGAAGCGTTCCAGAATCCCAATCGACAAGTCACGCCCTACGGCAGTATCCCCGTGCTGGGTCCGACCTTCTATGTGGGGAGCTGGTTCGGAGTCATCGTCCAGTGGTGTGGCATGGAATGGGCGCTGAACGTGCTTGAACTTCAACGCGACCGGGCCGATCCGTTGCTACATCAGATTGCCGATGGCGTGGTCGCCAGCGGACTGCAACAGATGTTCGATCGGCCCCCGTGGATTGGTCTGTATCCGGATGTGTGGGACACCCGCGAGAATGCGGCCCAGGGGGCATTTATATGCGCCCGGTTGCCTATCCGGTGTCTGCAAGTTCAGGGGCGTGTACCGGATTGGACGCAGACCTGGACCCGCGTTTTGAGAGGCGCGTCCGGCAAGAAGCAATGGCACGTTAGCGGCTGGGGTGAGCCAGTAGCCTTAGCCGCGCCCGCCGAAGCCGGGTTCTGGACCGCGAAAATCAGGTTTTTGCCGTCCCAGCCGAACGAATTGATTATCGCCGGGCTCGACCGGCCTCGGCGAATTCTGATTGACGGAACGCCGATGAGCGATCCCAGCGAGGCCGGCCCGCTTAAAACGGACGGTTGGTATTACCACGGCCAGGGTCGGGCTGTCGTTGTTCGGTTCGCCCAGCGTAAGGCGGAAAACGAGTTGCGGATCGAATGGTAGCGGGATATTCCTCGGTGTCGGCCAAGTTGAGACCGCTTTTCGATTCGCGAGGCGGCCCCCTGAGCCGCGATTTCATGCTTTCAGGCCATGAGGTGGGCATACACTGTATAATTCATCCATACACAACACTTGGCCAACGTGGAGCCAGCCAAAGAGAAAAACCGGCTTGTGCTTAATTGCCGCTTGATTCTCGGGTTAGAATCGGGAAAATACATCGTCTTCCGCGTGCCCGGACAGCTTTAAGGTCCGGTTGGCATGGAGGATGCAGTAGGACCGGCGAACTATCAGCATTCTCAAATCAGGCGGAAGGCGAAACATGAACGCCGGGCCCAAAATTCTGGTCGTCGATGACGAAGAGGTGATCTGCCGCGGTGTGCAGCGGATATTGACCGGCAAAGGTTTTCAGGTGGTCACCAGCACGGATTCGCCGGCGGCTCTGGCCTTGGCGGTGGCCGAGGATTTTGCCGCTGTTCTGCTGGACCTGAAGATGCCCCGGATGGACGGGATTCAGTTCGTCCAGGAGTTGCGGAAAGCGAAGCCGACCGTCCCGGTGATTTTCGTCACCGGGTATCCGAGTTTGCTCGAAGCCGAGTCCGCCGAACGGTTTGGTGTGCTGGGGCATATCCTTAAGCCGTTCACGCCGCAGGAGATTATCGAGGCCGTGCAGCGCTGTTTGCGCGTTTCGTCGCCGGCGGTTTCGTCCGGCGAAGAGGTTGGCTTGCCGGAGGAAGCGTCGCCATTAGGGGGATCGGCGGGGCAGTCATCGGCTCATGATTTTGCGGATCGGGTGGTTCGCCAAGGCGTTTTATCCGACAGGGAAACGAGCGTAAAGATGAAAACCGTGGAAGAATTAGCGCATACGAATCTCCGGGATTGTTACCAGTGCGGTAAATGTGCCGCCGGCTGCCCGATGGCCGAGCGCATGGACCTGTTGCCCAACCAGATCATTCGTCTGTTACAACTGGGGCACATCGAAAAAGCCATGCAGGCCGGGTCGATCTGGCAATGCGTGTCCTGCCTGACCTGCACGACCCGTTGTCCGAAATCGGTCAACTGTGCCGGCGTGCTTGACGCTTTGCGGCAGTTTTCGGTGGAACACAATACGGCGTCGCCGGCCTTGCGGCGGACGGTTCTTTTCCAGAAAGTCTTCCTGCAGAACATCCGCCGGAACGGCCGCCTCAATGAACTCGAGTTGGTGGGCATGTTCAAGACCAAGGGTTTCTTGAAAGACCTGAGCATACCGCTGCTGTTCAAGGATTCGATGCTGGCCCCGAAGATGATCAAGCGGGGTAAGTTCCATCTGATGGGCGAAAAAGTGAACGATCGGGGAGTGGTCGATCGGATTTTTGAGCGTTGTATGAGTCAAGAGGCCTAAAGCGAAGGGGCAAACGGTGGAAATCGGATACTATCCGGGTTGTGCATTGCACGGTTCCTCGAACGACTATGAACGGTCGGTACGGGCCTGCCTCGGCGTGCTGGATACCGGGCTACGTGAAGTGGACGACTGGATTTGCTGCGGAGCGACGGCGGCGCATTCGCTGAACCAGAAGCTGGCCGTCGCCTTACCGGCTCGTAATCTGGCTTTGGCCGAGCGCGACGGGCTGGATGATTTGCTGGCGCCTTGCCCGATGTGCTCGATGGAACTGCTCAAGGCCGGGCACTTGTTGGGCAAGGACAAGGCTTTGCGCGAGGAGATATCCGGTATCGTCGAGTTGAAGGTCGAGGGCAAGACCCGCGTATTGAATCTGATCCAAGTGTTCCAGATGGTCGGACTGGAGAGGATCAAGGAGAAGGTGACCCGTCCGTTGGCGGGATTCAAGCCGGCGTGTTACTACGGCTGCCTGTTGACCCGGCCGCCGGAGGTGCTTCGCTTCGACGATTGCGAGCAGCCCGAATCGATGGAAACGCTGCTCAAGGCGGTGGGGGCCGAGCCCGTCGAGTGGAACTATAAGACGGAATGCTGCGGGGCGGGGATGACCATGTGCAACGAGGATACGGTGCTCGATCTTTCGCACAAGATACTCGCCAACGCCGAGGCTCATGGGGCGAACTGCCTGGTGGTGGCCTGCCCGATGTGCCATGTGAATCTGGACATGAAACAGGCGGATATCGAGCGCCGGTATCAGGTGCGGCACGATATGGTGGTGTACTATCTTTCGGATCTGATCGGTCTGGCCTTGGGTCT
>CAZXSA010000232.1:0-1423 GCA_964642815.1 uncultured Planctomycetales bacterium
TGGACGACGAGCGGATGAACAACGCATAACCTATACGAAACAAGTCCTTGCAGGGCGGATTTTAATCGAAGCCGAAAATCGAGAACGTCCAGGAGTTGTTCCCGTAACAGAGGCAAGTCATCCTGTCGGCACGGGGGTCAAGTTCGGCTGATGTGGTCCGGGTGCTTCGTCAGTTGTTCGGCGTTGTTGTCGGCATACTTCTTGATAATCTCCTGGTGCGTCTCGGGGGTGTCGGCGACCGTACGCGGATCGACCAGCGGACCCAAAAAAAGAAGATCAAAATAGAAGTATTTGAGGGAAAATATGAAAATCTGGTAGATTGGGACGCCGCATCTCAGAGCGATCTGCACCGGCCCGACGAGGAACTTGCGCGGCTGACCGAAGACGTCGGCGGTCAATGTGCGAAGATGCGGGGACCGCTCCCGGCCGACATCCAGGGAACTGCCGAGGGCGTAGCCCTCCTGTAAACACCGGTAGATATCCCGCGGGTAGGCGTCTGAATAGAGTATGCGCATGGTGCTGAACTCCGGGAAGCTCTCCTCGTACTTGCGCTGGATGTAGCGGCGGGTGGCCCCCTCCCTGGGGTCGCGGACACCGGCCACGCGGAAGCCTTTCAGTACCAGGATCAGACCGACAAGGTGCATCGAGCCGCTGTGGCTCGTGCAGACATAGACACCTTTGCCGCCGCGCATCGCCTCGGCCAGTTCGGCTTCGCGGGGGAACCGGACCCGGGAAAGAATCTCTTCCTTCGGAATTTTGTCGAAGATCATATAGAAGATCTTGTCACAGCGAATGCGGATGAACTGCTGGAGGCAGGCGCGGCGAGCGGTCTTCTTGTCGAACCTTTTGACGGCTTCGCCGAAGCCGGCCTTGAGGTTCTCGCGAAAGCGTCGCCGTCGCTTGCCGTTAATCAGCCACTCGCAGACCGCAAAGCCGGCGCCCAACAGGTAAAGCCCGCGGAGTGAGAAGCATTTGGCCCACCCCCAAAGGAACCCGCGCACCAGTTCGAACTTAAGCTGACTCAGCCATCCAAGTTCATCCTGCTTCTCGGTCTGTTTCGGTAAGGTGTTGTCGATAGCCTTTGCGTTGTCGGAGCACATAAACCGAGTTTCCCCCCAATAACCTTGTCCGGCTACACCACCGGGCTACGGTCACACATTGTACAGTGCCTGCTCGCGTTGTACCAATCATCTTGCGAATCTTTCCCCGCGCCGGGCGTGGCCATAAGTCTCGGCAAGTCCGAAAAACGCACATAACCGCCGGAGACGAACAGCGTGGCGCCTTCAAGCTCCGTACGTCAAGGGCGTATGACGTTCGTGGGTACGGTTGGCGAGAAATCTCTCCATGCATGAAAGCTTCTACAAGAGTCATTGAGAAACCGCCGGCAATCCCATACATTCAGGGGGTTATGCAACGAAGCGGT
>CAZXSA010000232.1:1523-7736 GCA_964642815.1 uncultured Planctomycetales bacterium
TCGCCGGCCAGTTCGATTCCGAGTCTCGATCAACTCACCCCCGCCATGCGCCAATGAAAGAGGGTTACGTCCAGCTTTTCTGTCAGGCGAACCGCCATCCCGATGGCCTTGGCCCAGCGGGCCATGGTTGTCGGCCCCGAGAAACCCACAATGATGCCGCATATCGCGATGATGACAACCTCGACCAGCAGGTGGCGACGGTTACGTTCATCTCGAGGATCGGGCAAGGACTCGAAATACTTGACCATCGAACTTGTGCAGAGATGACGAGCAACCTGAACTTCGGCCATTACACAGCCCCTTCCGAGACCAATCCTCACCATTCCGTTGGACGAGTAACAGAAGGTATAACCGAAGACGCACTATCGCGCATATTATCTATTTTACCCAGATCGCCCAGTCATGCGCGATGATCTTGGGGTACTCGTAAATATCTCCGCTGCAACATGTTGTCCGCACTAGGCTTACAACAATATGAAATTTTTTTGAGAAATCTGATTTTTCCATGGGCCTTTTTGCTCACAAATCTCACTAACTATCAGTGTGTTTTTCGGTTGTATGCATCTGGTCCCATTTGGGTGGACTCCCAAACGTTATCCGGATGGATCAAGACGGTTATCGAGTTTTTATGGGAGAAAATGCTATGCTAAAAAAAGCGACGGTTAGACTGGCAGCAATCGCGTTCATCCTCTCTTCGGTGTCGTTGACTTCGCCATGCTTGGCGCAGTGGACACCTGGTGATGACATCGTTCCTATTCCCCCCACAATCTCCCAGTGGGAGCAATATGGCAGCATGCGGACTTTTTGGTTAATTGATGGCGATGGTGTGCTCTGGAAGTTTCCTGTACGTGCTTTAACAGCCACTAAGAACTTAGCGTCAAGTCATTGTATGACGTCCAGAGACAGCGTTCTCATCGCACACCATCATTGGGAAGGTGACTTCACTCCGGCCATTATCCCCTCTGTCGATGCCTATTGGGACGAACGTTTTTCTTGGCCAGGCACTTTTAGGATGTCTTCCGCAACTAATAGACAAAACTGTCATGCTTGGGCGCTCGATGTTTGTACCAGCGGCACGTATAATTATTGGATGGATTGGCCGGCTGTCGCGACGGCTTATGGAAAGGACACATCGCTTAAGATCGGTTACCCAAGTAATGGTGATATTATTTTATACGAAGGCGAACACGCTTCTGTTTATGCCACCTTTTACAGTCTTGTATGGAAGTGGCAATACAGTGGCGTGTACATATATTACTGGCTAGATTGGCCACCTCCCAGTGGTGCTTGTCCGTTCAATATACCAGGAGTTGTGGGAGAAAATGAGAATGGAAAGCATGTTACCAGCCAACCGTGGACATACACTTGGGATGTGATGCCACCTTGGATAGATCGGGATATACGCACGCCTAATTAAAGTAGAACATGATTCTTGGGTGTACCAAAGAAAATAAGTCAACTACACCGCAGCGCTCTGCTCTCCTCGGCTCGATGAACAATGGGAAAATAAACGCGAGGACGTACCGTTCTCGCGTTTATTGTTAATGCTTGGGCACCGTGGGCAGTAAGTTTTTATTGGTAAAGACTTCTTGCATTTTAATGATCAGCGGGTATCTTGCGAAGAGAATAATTATCATGCATTTCCGTGATCGAACCGCCGCCATGACAAACGGCGTATGGTCAATAGAGGGGTATTCTAACAGAGGGAGACAACCGATGGATACAAACAAGCCCGACAGGCGTTTTCGGACAACCGCCATCGTGGCGGGCGTCGTTGGACTGATGGCCGGGGTGTATCTGCTGTACACGTTTAACTCGACACCTTCAAATCAACAATCGGCGGCGGCGGGAAAAAACGGTCCATCGTCCACTCCTCTAAATCGTCAACCGGAAGGACCGTGCCAAGCACAATCCACGCAACCTGAGGAAGGGGCGACTTCACAAATTACGAATATCCTCGATACCCTCCCGCCAAGCACGCTGTCAGCGGAGCAGACGGAAGCCAAGTTGAGGGTGCCTCCCCATCGGTGGTATCAAGAACGGCGCATGAACATGGCCAAGGAATCCCTGGAGGAATGCGTAAACCATCTGGGCAACAACGACGATCAACACCTTGCGGAAACCAGTCTAGGCGGTGATATGATCGCGGGTCCCGAGGACGGAACGTCGCAGGTTATTGTCGTCACAAGACTAGCCCGAGTCAGGCGTCTGTTAGCGGTCGGACGCGAAAATCCTGAAGAGGTCATCCCTCTCGTCCGCAGGAAGCTCGAAGAGATCATTCCCGATTGGCCGAGCGCCTCTGCGGAGCTAAAAGCAAGGATGAGGACGGAGATGTTCCCGCTTCTTTCCGAGTCGGACAGATGCATGCGCTACCATGCTCAGGCAACCGCCGGCACTTATTTGTTGGGGGAACTTGACGACCATGCCTCGTTACCGCTCCTCTTACGGATTTACCATCTGCACGACGGGGCACCTCATGTCAGAGGGCCCGTCCCCGCGGCGGTGACCCTAAATGCCATGCACCGTCTCGTTACCGGCTACCCGGAACAGGCACTTAGCGAGCAAGCTCGCCAGGCCAGGGATGAGTACCTGCGCAGCATCTCGGGATTGCTACCTCCGCCACGGCAGGAGACCGTCGTGTGCTCGTGGAAATCTGACAATGACGAATCCGACCCAAGGATCGCAATCGCCGACCCCAAGCGACACGTGCTGGCCGATCAGCAGACCATGACAATCAACATCTACTCTGCATCTTACACGGAAGGCGAGGCCGACGACCGCTTTGGTATAAGTAAGCTCATAACCGATCCTTGGAATCGAATTCCCGAGCGAACCCAGCAGTTATTTCAGAAACTGGAGCGTTTTGTCACGGCGGTTCAGGAAGGCAAGTAGGGTCGGAAACACGAGAATCGTCATGAGGTAGTGGCCCGAGGGGGATTGTGGCCGCTTCTCGCTCCAAACCGGCTATCGTAAACCGGGGAAATTCAGCAAGCCGGTTGCCTCTGCAATTGAGAAACCGTCGACGATCCCATACATTCAGGGAGTTATGCAAGGAAGCGGTACGCCGGCCAGTTCGATTCCGAGCCATGATCAGCTAACCCACCGTCTCCACGTGGGCATAGTCTTGTATTTTTGCATCGGAAGTTAGAAGCGGACACCGGTGGACCCTAGCCGTGGCAACGATCATCTGGTCCACGGGGTCGCGATGGAAGGTGCCGGGAAGTTGAACGGACTCAATAATAATCTCGGGGGTAAGATCAAGCAGAACAATTCCCGGGTAAGCAAGGGCCTTGGCAAACTATTCGGCCAGTGAGCAGGGCAACTCCAAGCGGCCATACTGAACAAGTTTGGCCACTTCCCAGCACGAAATGATGCTGAGGCCGATTTCACCATTCTCGTTCTGTTCAATCGATGACGCCTGATTTTTCGATAGTTGTGGCTGGCCGTGAACCCACCAAACCCACACATGCGTATCCATCAGAATCATCGGAGGGTATCCCAGTCTTCCTCCGCCACGCTATCGAAAGGCCGCTCATAACGCAACGGTTGGCCGTGCAGCGGGTAGCGTGGCTGGTCTTCCGGAATTGCCCGATCTCGGACGGTAACCTCGACGATATGGCCCGCGAGAGTCGGCAAGCCCTTTATCGTGAGGATTCCATCATCGGATACCTTACCCTGGGTATGGATGTCGACCATTTTTGTTCCTCGACGAATGTTGTTTTCCTTGTGTCATTGTACCACCAAGGCCTGGCTCCCCTCAAGAGTCATTGAGAAACCGCCGACGATCCCATACATTCAGGGGGTTATGCAACGAAGCGGTTCGCCGGCCAGTTCGATTCCGAGTCTCGATCAACTCACCCCCGCCATGCGCCAATATCACGAGCAGAAGGCGGCCGCCCCGGACGCGCTGCTTTTATTCCGCATGGGCGACTTCTACGAAACCTTTTACGAGGACGCCCAGACCGCCGCCCGCGTCCTCGGCATCGCCTTGACCACCCGCGGCAAGGACCGCAACGGGCAAGCCGTCCCCCTGGCCGGCATCCCCTATCACGCCCTCGATTCGTACCTGACCAAACTGGTCCGGGCCGGGCTCAAGGTGGCCATCAGCGAGCAGGTCGAGGATCCCCGGCAGGCCAAGGGCGTGGTCAAGCGCGAGGTCGTCCGGATCGTCACGCCCGGCACGCTGACCGACGATGCGCTATTGGATAAGGGAGCGGACAACTATCTGGCCTGCGTCTGCCGTCGTCAGCAGCAGATCGGATTGGCTTTCGTCGAGTTGAGCACGGGCGCGTTCTGGGTGCAGGCGGTTTCCGAGGTGGAACTGCTGGACGAACTGACCCGGCTCGGACCAGCGGAAGTTTTATTGCCGGAGACGCCGATCGACGCCGACGACCCAGTGGGAAAACTGTTGCGCACCACGGCGAACGACAATGACGATAGCCGGGCCATCTCCCGCCGCCCGGCGCACCTGTTCGACCCCTATCAGGCCGAGCAAATCCTCCTGCGGCATTTCGGGGTGGCCAGCCTGCAAGGCTTCGGTTTCGAGGGGATGGATGCCTCGCTCTGCGCGGCCGCGGTCATCATCGACTATCTGGCCGAGACTCAGAAAACCTCGCTCAAGCATATACTCAAGCTGAGCCGGCGCTATCCGCACGATTTCGTCTGGATCGATCAATCGACGTGGCGATCGCTGGAGATCGAGCGCGGGTTGCGCAGCGGCGCGACGGCCGGCACGCTGTTGCGCGCGGTCGACCGCACGTGCAGCCCGATGGGCGGCCGCTGCCTGCGCCGCTGGCTGATGGCACCGTTGCGCGATCCCAAGGCGATCCGCGCCCGCCAGCAGGCCGTCGCAGATCTGCGCGACGACCCCGCCCGGCTCGACGCCATCCGCGCGGAACTCAAGCAATTAGCCGATATCGAACGCATCACCGCCCGGCTCGGCGTGGGCCGGGCCTCGCCGCGCGATCTCGTCGCCCTCGGCAAAACCCTGCGGGCCGTCGGCCGTATCGCCGATTTGTTCGACCAGTTCAAACCGTGCATCCGCATCGCTGGCGACGCCCTCTGTCCTTTCCTGGCCGAACGCCGCGACGCGGCCCGAGGTCAGACCGAGTTGGCTGAATTCCTCGGTCAAGCCCTCCGCGAGGACGCCCCGATCGTCCTCAACGAAGGTGGGATCATCGCCCCGGGCTTCGACGCCGAACTCGACCGCCTGCACTCCATCAGCGCCGACGGCCGCGACTGGCTCACTCGCTACCAGGCCAGGGAAATCGAGCGCAGCGGGATCGGCTCGCTCAAGGTCGGATACAACCAGGTCTTCGGCTACTACATCGAGATCACCAACACCCACCGCGAGCGGGTACCGGCTGACTATGTGCGCAAGCAGACCCTTAAAAACGCCGAACGGTATATCACTGACGAACTGAAACAATACGAAACGCAGGTACTCACCGCCCGTGAGCAGGCCAACGCCCGCGAGGTGGAGCTATTCGAGATCGTGCGGCAGCGGGCGGTCGAACACATCCCCGCCCTGCAGAATCTCGCGGCCGCCGTCTCCGAAATCGACGCGGTGGCCGGGCTGGCTCAACTGGCCGACGAACGCCGCTACGTGTGCCCGGAAATCGTCGAAGGGCCGCTGCTGGAAATCGTTGACGGCCGCCATCCGGTACTCGAACAGACCCTCGGCGAGAAATTCGTGCCTAACGACGCTCGACTTGGCCTTGGCATCGAGCAGCCGTCCGCATCGACCGACAACGGGCGTGCGCGACGCAAACGCGGGGCGATGATCTCCGAGGAATTGATCAACGTCGGCGTCGGCGCGAACGACGGCCGCAACACTCTGGTCATCCTGACCGGGCCGAATATGGCCGGTAAAAGTACCTACATACGGCAGGTGGCCTTGCTGACCCTGCTCGCTCAGACCGGCAGTTACGTGCCCGCCGCCTCGATGCGTTTTTCGCCGGTCGATCGCATCTTCGCCCGCGTCGGAGCCTCCGACGAGATCGCCCGCGGGCAGTCCACCTTCATGGTGGAGATGACCGAGACCGCCAACATCCTGCACCATGCCAGCCCGCGTTCGCTCCTCATCCTGGATGAGATCGGCCGCGGGACGAGCACCTACGACGGCCTCTCCATCGCCTGGGCGGTCGTGGAATTCATCCACAATCACCCCCGGCTGCGGGCAAAGACTCTCTTCGCCACCCACTTCCACGAATT
>CAZXSA010000233.1:0-7735 GCA_964642815.1 uncultured Planctomycetales bacterium
CTGCCTCGCCTGTGGCGGACCAGCGAGGGTTTCACCCCGGGAGGGGCAACGGAACACCGGTTGGCAAGGATGAGGGGAGGGGGAGACAAGGAGAGAGGGAGAGGGTGATACGCAAATACCAGCCCAAAGCAATGCCGCTCCATAGATAATCGTTCCTTTTTCATTCTTTACGAACCACGGATAGTTGCTATCATCTCTTCCATCCTTTACGAAGTGAAAACAGCATGACCGCGGCCACGAATTTATGGTCAAGGGCTGGGCATTGATATGCCCCCATGAGTATCCAGGGATGATTTGAGATTAGGATTGCCCCCCAAAGTGAAGGGACGACGTACAAACCACAAGCTGATCGGACCCGGCACAAGGGGCCGCAGGCGGAAGAAGAAAAAATATGAATCGACTCAAGGCTCTCAGTGTACGACTCGAACGCATTCTTCGCGGAATGCATCCGGCCAAGCTTGCTTTTCTGGGTTATCTGTCCTATATCGGGGCGGGTTGGCTTTGCCTCTGTGTTCCACTTTGCCAGAAGGGCGAGGGAGTCGAGTCGCTTGATAACCTGTTCATCGCGACCTCCGCGGTATCGACGACTGGACTAACCACCGTCAGCGTTTCCGACAACTATAATTTCCTCGGCCAACTCGTGATCTTGCTGCTGATCCAGGTCGGCGGCATCGGGTATATGACGTTCGGCTCCTTCGTCATCCTCTCGCGCAAGCCCGATCTGTCGCAAATCCGATCGCAAGTGGGTAAGACGGTCTTCAGCCTGCCCACCTCCTTCCGAATCGATAAATTTCTTCGCAGCGTGATTAAATTCACGTTGATCATCGAGCTTATCGGGGCGATCGCGCTTTACGCCGTATTCCGCAATGCGGGCATGCCCGACGCCTTGTGGAGCGCGATCTTCCACAGCGTCTCGGCTTTCTGCACGGCGGGTTTCAGCCTTTACAACAACAGCTTCGAAGGTCTCGCGGGCGACTTTTGGCTGAACGCGGTGGTTGCCCTGCTGAGTTATCTCGGGGCCATCGGTTTTATCGTATGCGTGGATGTCTGGCGGGTGTTGCGGGGCAAGGTCAACTCGCTCACGCTCACCAGTAAAATCATCCTTGGGGTAACTTTCTGGCTGACCGTGGTCGGCACCCTGCTTCTTTTCGCCACCGAACCCTCCCTCCAATCGAAGAGCGTTGAGGATCGCCTGATCGCCGCCTTTTTTCAGGCGATGACCTCGATGACCACCGTCGGCTTTAATACGGTCGGCATCGCGAATCTTTCCAAGGCGTCACTGCTCCTTTTGGTGGTACTCATGGTGATCGGCGCGTCGCCGTCCGGCACGGGCGGAGGCCTCAAGTCGACCACCTTCACCGCCATCATCGGCGTGATGCGCAGCGCCGTAAGGGGCGAGCAAGAGGTCAAGTTTTGGGGCCGCCCTATTCCGCTGGAGCGCGTCTGGACGGCCGTCGCCAGTCTCGGGTTCTATCTCACAACCCTCATCGTCGGCACCTATATTCTGGAGATGGTGGAGAAATCGTCATTTATCGAGAATCTTTTCGAGGCCGCCTCGGCGCTTGGAACAGTGGGGCTGAGCATGGGGATCACCGCGACGCTGACCCATATCGGCAAACTCGTGCTTATCCTGCTCATGTTTTGCGGGCGATTGGGGCCTCTGACGTTCGGGATGGCCCTGTTCGTCCGCAAGGGTCTCGAAGCCATGCCCCACGATAACGATTTGGCCGTGTAAGCGGTGGATTGGCCGGGTGGCCTGCCTCGTTTCGAGGCGTATGTGTTTAGCGACCATGCAATCTGAACCCCGAGTGGAAGCGAGGGGGCCGGTAGCGTGTGTCTCAAGGAATGCCGATAATCTTCCTCGCTTCGATCCCGCTCTCCCGCTTTGGGGTTCTGATGGGTCGCACCGTCGGGTTTTGTATCTCGCTAAACACATACTTCGAGGCGGGAGAGCGATGATCGAATTCTGGCCGGCAATACGTTGTATGATGTCGAGGCATCGTGTGGACGGTTCATGCTCCGTGCCGTTCATCCTTCCCGATGGGCCAATAATTCGCGAACCGCGGGGACGAGTTCGTTGGGAATTTCCATAAGCGTCTGCTTCGGGTTCTCGTACGCGGCCTCGTCTTCGGCAACCGCTTCCTCCTCGCTCTGGTTTTCGTAATGGCCGAGGACCTTCCGAACCCGCTCTTCGTCCCAACCCGGTGGAAAATGTGGATTGCTCATCTTATACCTCGTCGGCGAAGTCTACGCCGGTAAGCGGCCAAGGGTTTAACTTTGGCACCATGGATATTCCCCCTCTTCACAACGCGCTCCATCCACTCGCGAGCTTGCATCTCATTAGTTAGCATTCGCACCTTATCCTGGATCATGCATGCGCCAAATACTACGCGAATGTCTTCGATATGAGGATGTGGATTTAAAGGGTCGATGAAAAATACAACGACATGGCAACGACCAAATAGGATTTCACTGGCAATTTCGATGTCCCCGCCTTTGGGTCCAGAATGATATCTGTAAATCTTCGATTGCAGGCTACTTGCCGCGTCGCCAACATCACGCCCTGTAGTCCCTGACGCAAGGATCTTCTTAAACCGTCCCAACTCGCGTTCGTAATCTAGCGCAAAATCGATCATGCGCCCTTTCATGTGGTCATGAGCGATTATCGCAATCGTCATTTCTTCGATTGTCTTTGGCGCTGATGTGTCATTAGGGCGATCAATTCGGTGGCCATTTTCCGAATGCGTAGGAGATACTGTGTATCCAGTTCCGGGAAACACAAGATTAAGAGGAATCTCATGAAGATTGCGCGTTTTATCTGTATCCGCCTCTTGTTTAAACCACTCAGTAACCGATCCGGTATTCATGAGACGTTTCACGTGCCACTGGTCCGAGAGACGCATCAAGGCTAAGTTCTCAGGATTGAGCCAATGTGCGGTAACGGGGGTAAGAAATGGCCATAGAATACTACAGTCACGCTGCACGACTGAGAATGCGAGTATTGTCACACCACCATCTCTTCTTGACGGTAAACAAGTAGAATGATGAATGAGGAATTTTTTAGTGTGTTTGTTGATTGGCTTGATTGCCATCCCGCTAACATTACCTGTCCCAAGAACCACGCGCTCATAGGTTCCCGCTGTAAACAAAAAGTGATACTGCTCAAGAAGCAACGCGTTATCGATAAATAAAATATCGAACAACCTTGCCAAGGCATTATTCTTTTCCGGACTATCATGACTTGCTAGAACACCTATCAACGTTTTCTTTTCTTGTTGTTTTTCCATGATCAACTCCATTTATGTTAATGTTACCTTGATCATAACATGATTACCTGCAACGCAAATAATACGTTTGCAGTAAGTCATGCTCACCATTCTTTCAGTCTTGTGATTCATACCAATATACTAGCGTGGTGTTATTGATTTTGTCCGGATAGCTCTCTGCGAGTGCGACTAAGCATGAGTAGATATTTGCCGAACACGTACCTAATCCAAGAAGACGAAGACTTTTGAGTATCCTTGTAAGTCTCAAATGATTGTGATTAGCCGAAACCAACCAGTTTTCCAGCCTTTTCTTTAAGTCCACCCTTACTGAAACCACCTTGGATACTCCCTCTTTCCCATCACACCACAGTCCGTAGAAACCTAACATTCGAGCACAGGCCCGACAGAGATTATTCCGCAATCGACTTTCACTGCGGAATGCATTCTTTGTGTCATTCCCGACTAAGGGCGCGAAAGCGTTGACAGAACTTGGTTCTTCGAGAGGAAATAGCCATTGAATATAGTCATGTACGATTTCGAGTTGACTATCCGAATATGCTAATATTGTCTCAAGGTCTCGACCTTTGTGGTCAGTGCTTTTCCTAGAATAGAAAGCTATGATCGAGTCCGACACGCCAGTCCCTTTCAGCAATACCTCTTTACGAAGGCAAGTAGATGACGTACCTCCCAGCGGGATATTGTTGGTCTATCGACATTTGTTTTCTGAAAGACCACAATACGGACGCGCTGAATGTGTGGACCAGAAGGCTCCCGTAAGCATTCCGCGAATGCTATAAGCATGCACAAGAAAGAGATAGGTGGACGCAAGCCACCGTGGCCACTACCGATAATAGGCATGACAATACTATCTAGTCTTTCCGAATTCATTAGCCGGTGCAATCCTTTGATTGAGGTATAAATGTCCGAAGCCTCACAACGAATTCCTTCTCCTTCTATGACGGTAGTCACAGCGAGAAATGCCATCTTGATCTGTTTACTCAGCGGATGGTCAAAGTAGAGCGTTGTTCCCAGTTGAAATCTTTTATGAGTACGCAACGCCGACACTTTCTCGCGTGTGATACGACAGATTTCGTGTACTTGGTTTGGGAACTGACTATTAACAAATGCCCCCAATGCACTTCGACGATCATTTATGCATTGATCGTCAAATAGGTCATTTGCAGGCAAAGCAACAAGGCAACCTGGGATATCTTGGTGGAAATCTTCAACATGCCCAAAACAAACCTCGATAACAGCATGCGACATTTGTATCATGAACCCGTTAGACGTTGCTTTAATCTTGACCAATGTAGTCCAAGATAGTGGTACAGTTATGTGAGGTGACGCATACCATGCAAGGGACAATAATACGAACCCCATCCCAACTATTAGGGGAGCAAGACGGATTGGAGAAACAGGCGTCACTTGGAATTTCGTGAAATCCTGGATGGTATACATGCTAAGGAATACGAGTACAATTCCAACGACGGCAAAGAAATACTGGATCGGACGCTTAAACAACGATTGCATCGTTGAACTCCTCTATTCATCTGCCCCAACAACGCGGGTTAATCAACCGTCGGGGCTTGACGATCAACTGGATTGACTTGTTTATTATTTTGATTCATTTCTCCTGTGGTAACTAAATGATTGGGGGGCTTGCAAGGACTGATCATCAAGCGCCAGGCAATAACGAGATGCATGACAAAGATCAGGATGAGTACCACGACGGCAGACGGAATCGGCATAAGGTTCCACAAATTTACTAGCATAAGACTATAAATAGGACTTGACAGCCCGAGACACACAACCACATCCTTTTTTGGATACCGTGTCGTTTGAAGATATAACACAACGATACCCTCAAGAGATTTATCCAAAGCCATTTCATCTTGATGCTCACGAAGGATGCTGTGAAGAACAAACCACCGGTCTGCAATTTGGTGAAGCTTCTTGCTTCGCAACCAAAACAAGGTCGTGATAGAGGCAAGCATTGACATCTCCAGTATCAAGAAGATTGGTTGTTGCAGGAAGATATCAACTTTGTCATTTTGAAACATGCCGAAGCCAATTGCACCAATAGTCAAGATAGCAAAATTCAGAATGCTATCTCGCGATGATTTTTCTGTATCAATCTCTCGCCTTGTTTGCAGAAAGTACTCACGCATGAATTCTGACATTTCTTTCTTCATGTTATGTCTCCGATAATGATTCGCGATATCTGCGTGAAATATGGAATTCCACTTCCGTTCAAGGCACACGTCATCGACGACCCGATTGGGCAACCTCAACATCAGTTGTAATAAAATTAGTATAAATATATTCACGGACAAATCAAGCATTTATTTTACGTGCCGGAAGAGTCGGGCAAGACCTTTCAAATTGGCGGCATTTAATATCTCAAGGGCGAGCTATCCCAGCCCGTCCGATCACGCGGGTGAACTACTCCGGACTGGTGGGAGTCACTCGCAATGATCCCTCGCTCGCCCGCCACGGCCCGCCACGGCAAGGCAGGCCCGCCCAGGCGAGGCAAGCTTGGTAACCTGCTTCGGGCTGATAAGCGAGAACGCGCGCTTACGATACCGCCTCCAGCGGAGCCGAGGATTCCGGATCGAATAGGCCGCCGGGCAAGCGGCCGGCGGCGATCCAGTTACGCATGGCGTTCAAGGTGGTCGGCCACTTGTTCGAGAAGCGGCGTTTCAGAAAAACCGTATAAAGGGCGTCAATCGCCCCGATCAAGTCACGCAGCTTTTCGATCCGGTCCTCGAAAACCAACTGATCGTTGTTCGCCTCCTGCGGCGGCGGCACCCGCGCACCGGTAATGTGCATCACGTCGCCCCGGATGCCCAGGCCGAACACATCGCCGTGAATCGCCAACTGCAAACCGGCCCGTACCGGTCGCTTTCCGCCGGCCAGGGCCACCGCCGCCTCTGGAAGCCGGGTCGGCGATTCGGCCTGGATCCCAATCGAGCCGGTCATCCGAAACGCGCATTCCATTTGCAGCACCTTGTCGAACAGCACCGTGATCGGCCCGTGCGGCCCTTCGATCTCCGAAGACTCGACATGGGCGGCGTACCATAGCCAGGTCAGCCACTCGGTGCCCAGAAAATCCTTGCTTTGTTCCTGTCCGCCGGGTGTGTCCTCCGCTTCGATCTCGATACCCTCCGGTGGATTGACGAAATGTGCCGGCTGACAGGCGTCGAAAGCCCGACTTTCACCCGTCCGGGCCGAGAAACGGGCGGCCAACTCGCCCGAGGTGGCCGCCGTCAGCGATCGGTCGAAACATTGCCGGAACAACAGGTAGAAGGATTCCACCACCGCGCTGCTGGTCGCGCCCAGATAAAGCTCGTTTCGCGGCAAATCCCAGAACACCGGCACCTGGCGCATCCGCTTGAACGTCCCCGCCCGGGCCTCGGCGTCCGCCCGCGCCAAAGCCTGCTCGCGGGCCTCGGCCCGCTGGGCTTTGGTCAGAAACTCGCGGCCGCTGGCCTCACGCATGGTCTGCTCGTTCTGTTTCTGGTAACCGCGGATCAGATCGGACGGCGGCTTGTTCGTGTCGATTCGCAGGGCGAAATGCAGCCCGTCGGCCACCGCGTTCTTGCCGAAATCGAAGGACGTATCCAAAATATGCTCGCCGGTCACCCAACCCAGCTCGGTCTGGTCGGCCGTGCGGATTCCGTCGGCCCCGACGGCACCGGCCGCCAGCCGCTCCAGTAAAGCCTCGTCCACCCGCTCCATCGCCTGGCCACCGACGAAAAAACGTTTATAGCTGATCGAACCGCTGGAAAAACTCATGTATATATCTCCGTCGCCAAAAAGCTCGGCTTCCGTCAAGTCATGGAAGGTCACCCACATGGTGCAGGCTATTCGTTCCGGCCGCCGCGTCAAATCCTCGGCCCCCGGTCCGTAACCCAGCCCTGTGAGTTTTTCAGCCCGGCGTCGGTTCGGCATCCACCTTCCAGACCTACCGGCGGTCGATCACGCAATACCCCGAACACTCCGGGTCGGTAACGGCATGGCATGGAGGAAGTGATGTTCGGGATAAGACCTTGGCGCGCCGTCAACGGCAGCGTTTTGGCCGGTCCGTCGATGGGTTCAAGCCGCGTCATGGCCGCCGCGATCCATCAGCCGTTCCATGACGTGGCTAGCCTTGCTAATAGCGACACCGGCCCCCATGCGCCCGCCGCCCTTCCTATCGCCGTCTTGTGGACTGGTTCGCCGCGCGATAACCTGTGTTTCGCAGGGTTCGGCCGAAAATGAAAATATCGCGGACGCCCCCGGACGGACCGGCTGTCGGAAATAGAAAAAGTCTCTAATAACCTCTAGGCAGCCGGCGCGCTTTGGAGTATCCTATCGACGATAAGAGCGGAGACTTCCTCCGTCCGGGCCGGCGGATGTCCCCTGAGATGTACGAACGGTCCATTGAATTGACTCAGGTCCACCTCTCTTTTTTGTGGGAGGCTTGCCAT
>CAZXSA010000234.1:0-7725 GCA_964642815.1 uncultured Planctomycetales bacterium
AACCGTTGCTTAATCCGAAAAACAAAATGTCTCATTGACGAGTGAAACAAATCACGACCACGTGAAAAGGTCTCTGGTGGCCGGAGAACCATACGATCTGACGAGTATCGTTTTTCCGTGATCCTGCCATCGTCATCTCTGTTTCTTGCCCCGTGCTGACAACTTCCGCCGGCGGCGGAGCTCGTCGAGATTGTTTTGGGCGAGATGGTCATCGTCGGGCGAAAGGTTGAGGGCTTTTCCCAGGACTTCCTCCGCCTCCTCATACCTCCTTAACTCCACGAGAGACCAACCCAAATTGTTTAGATAAAAATAGTTATCCGGCTCCAATGCCACCGCCCGCCGAGCATATTCGAGGGCCTCGTCCGTTCGGCCGAGTTTGCCCATGCAGTAACAAAGGGCGTCCCAATAAAGCGCTTCCCTCGGATAATGCTCCGCTGCCGTGGCATACAGCCTGAGCGCATTTCCGTAGTCATGCTCGTCGGTTAGAAAATCACCGGCTTGGTCAATAATCTCGGACAGATCCTCCGTATCGCCGGGGAGGTCCGTAAGGTCAAGGAAAAGCTTCATGGCCTCGTCGATGCGTCCCAATTGGTACTCCACCGATCCGACGGTCAGCATCGCGACCGCGCATCGCGGGTCGATGGCCAGAGCACAAACCGCCCCCGAATATGAATCCTCGTCCGCGCATGCATATTCGTAAAAACCGGAATCATCGACTAACCTCGATATCGCCTTCGCGAACAAGCCCCGGGCCAGGGATTCGTCATACGTCCAAAGGGCTGCCTCACGCCTTTCCCTCGCGGAAACCTTCTTGAATTTTCTCCGCAGATCACGTAACTCCTCGTCGGTTTCGATCAGAGTCGCGAACAGGGCATCCCGCAGAGTCAAGCGCGGCGGCTCGTCTTCTGTTTCGTGTTTTCGCGGAAACAGTTTCATAGCAACGCCTATTCTATAACCAGCCCGGTTGGAGACAAGGAGCTACTCTCCAAGAAGAGTCGCAGTAACTCCGAAAGCGGCAAAACCCTAAAACCGCCAACTAACGAGAAAAGTTGTTGGCTCGCCGATCGACCAATTATCTCGCTACATCGGCATGCGCCAAGCACATCGAACACCGTATTGTATTCAAATTTTAGATTACAAATTTACGAGCCGGAAACGCCCTGCATCCGAAACCTGTTTTTTACGGGCAAGTGCTTGTTGAACAGGTCTGTTTCGGATAATCTGCATCGCTTTGGATCGAGGGTTGGAAGCCAGGCTGGCAAACTCGTTATATGGAGGATCGGCCATGACTGCCAACCGGATGGCACAAAAGGAAAAAAAAGGCGACTATCGGATCATGGCGGGTTTGTCACCCAACAAGGCCGGCAAGGCCGGGCTGATGCTGGCGGCCGGGCTATGCGCCCTGATCCTGCTGGCGGGTTGCGGTGATAAAAAACCGGGGGCCAACCGGCTGCATCCGCGTGGCACGCCCTTTCTCACCGGTGTGCCCGTGCCGAACGGCTTCAAGCTGGTTGACCGGATGAGCGAAGACTACGAATCGGGCAGTTCCCGTTTTGCCCGCCACCAATACAGCGGTTCGGGCGACTTTGTCGCGGTTCGGGATTTTTATATCGATCAGATGCCCCTGATGGGCTGGTCCCAGATCAGTACCCAGAACGTCAAAGGGGTGATCCAGATGCGTTTTGAGAAGAAAACCGAGGAATGTACCGTGGAGATTGAGGGAGGCGGATTCGGCCGGGTCACGATCCAGGTAATCGTTAAGCCTTTCAGTCGTAACCCGAACGAAGCGCCCCGAAGACCATTGCCATGAAACAGAGCCGACGAAAAGAACTGAAAACCAACGAACTGGGTGAATACCTGTTACAGTGTCATGAATGGGCCTCGCGCAACGCCAACTACCTGCTCGGTGGAGTGGTCGTAATCGTGCTCGTGCTGGGCATCAGTTGGGTGGTGCATAGCAACCGTTTGCAGGCCAGGCAGAGCGCCTGGACCGAATACAACGAGCTGCATGAAGTGCCCTCGGTGACGCCTACCCATATTGAACGGGCGGACAACCTGGCAGCCAAATTCGGACAAACGTCGGACCTGGGGCCGCGGGTGACGTTCCTCAAGGCCGATCTGGCCTACAAACGCGCCATGAACCTAACCGGCGAGGCCGACCGGGAACAGCGCGTCAAGCTATTGCAGGAGGCGAAAGACACGCTCCTATCCATACCGAAGCTCTTCGCGGACAACCGCCAGGCCATCGCCCAGGCGCACATGCGTCTGGCCGCCGTCGAGGAATCGCTATTCATGGCGGGCAAGGGCGACAAGGAGCAAATCCGTTCATATTATCAGCAGGTCATCAACGAAAAGACCGCTCCGTATGTCGAGGATGCCTCGGACCAGCTCGAAACGCTCGACGAACGTCTGGCCTTGCTGCCGTTGGTGGCTTCCCGACCGGCGGAAGAGGCGGCCACCCAGCCGGCGATCGACAATGCCCCGGCGGCGAACACGGCCCCGGCAGCGGGTTGATGGCGAAGAACCGGCAAGCCTCCCTTGCCGTTAGCGTGCTATAATATATGTAAATGTTTCAGGCCGACCATGTTGTCGGCCTTTTTGATGAAGCGAGCCGGCCGGGAGGATCGCGGCGTGAAAGAGATATCACTGGAAACCAAACTGGAAAGGATGAAAGGTCATCTGCGGAACCTCCAAAGCGTGGCCGTCGCGTTTTCGGCCGGCGTGGATTCCACTTTTCTGCTCAAGGTGGCCATCGATACGCTTGGGGCGGATAAGGTCATCGCGGTAACCGCCGACAGCGATAGTCTGGCCCGGGCGGAATTCGAGGAAGCGGTTAAGCTGGCCGAGGCGATGGGCGCGCGGCACGCGGTCATCAAGACCGACGAATTCAACGATCCGAACTATCTGGCCAATCCGGCCAACCGCTGCTATTACTGCAAGAACGAGTTATTCAACAAGCTCGGCGCCTTCATTACCGAGCACGGCCTGAATGCCGTCGTCGCCGGGGTGAACGCCGATGATTACGCCGATTGGCGGCCCGGCATCCAGGCCGGTCGGGAACACCAAGTGCATACTCCTTGCGCCGACGCGGGACTGACCAAGCAGGATATTCGCGTATTGAGCCGGCGGATGGGCCTGCCCACGTTCGATAAGCCGGCCATGCCCTGCCTGGCCAGTCGGATTCCTTACGGAGAAACAATCACGCCCGAGAAACTCAAGATGATCGAACGAGGCGAGGCGTTGCTTCGCTCGCTGGGATTTGACGAGTGCCGAGTGCGTCATCATCAAAACCTGGCCCGCATCGAGGTGCCGGCCCAGCAAATCGAAAAACTCTGTCAACCCGAAACCCGCCAACGGATCGAAACCGCTTTTCGCGAGATCGGTTATGCCTACGTGGCCGTGGATCTTCGCGGATTCCGCAGTGGCAGCATGAACGAAGTGATCGCTCTCGGGCAGAGCAAAGCGACGAATTGAAAATCAGGTGTTCCTCTGTAGCCGATGCCAGTCGGCCAGGGCCTGTTCGTAGGCGGCCCGCAGGCAGGTTTCATCCGCCGCGCTGGACACGGAGCGAAGCCGCCGAATGGAGGCCTCGAATCGGGCAAACTCGTCCGGCCGCCGCGTCTTGATATCCCAGCCATTCATATCCGTCAGCAATCGGTCACACTCTTCCTGGAGCAAAATCAGCTTGCGATCCTGGCGATCCAGGACAGGTTTACGGAAACGTTGCGGAGGGTGATACATGATACGATCATACAAGGCGGTGATCCGGCTCATGGCGTCCTCGCCCACCCGCCCGGTCATGGCCGTCGGTTGCGCGGTCTGACAACCGACAAGGGCCAACGTCCAACAACCCGCCCATAAGCATATCCAGCCCAGGTGTGTTTTCATGGTCCACTCCCGCATCGTCAAGGCCCCTACGGCTTGCCCCTTATCTGTATTTTAGGAAGACGGCGGGCAAATCTCCACGAGAAACCCACTCGCCCGCTTTTTGTCGGCTGGATCGACAACAGATAACTTTTTATCCGGACGCAGCCAATCAAAGTCCGAAACCGCCTGATGGAACCGGGTCTAGAAACTCATCTGGACCCGACAGCCGGCCACGAAGGCGTCGCGTCCGCCCTCGGCGCCGGGATTCACGATGTATTGCATGTCGGGGGAGACCTGCAACCAGGGACAAATCTCGATGCGGTAATACAGTTCATAAACGGATTCACGGTCTCCGCCGAGGTAAGCATGCCGCTGGTCGCTGATGATCCCCTGGGCAAAACCGAAAGCGAGTACGTCGTCATCCCGCGTGGGGATCAGGCCGCGGTACTGGGCGCCGCAGCTCCAGAAATGCTCGATTTCGTTCACATCCTCGCGGGCGTAACCATAACGGAAAAACAGGCCTAAACCCTGTTGATCGAGATCATCGGACGGTTTCTCCTGATACACTATCTGATCGAAGGTGGCGTAAAAACCATGATCGTCGCGGCGGGTAGGCGCTCTTTTTCGCCGACCACCGCGGTCGTCGAAAAATCTTTCCTTGGTTTGTGGGTCATACCAAATGCCGAACCGGTACCCGCCGGGCAGGCGACCCCAGGGCGTCGACCAGACCGGAAGAAAGCCCACCTCGAAAATGCCGAAGAAATCCGCAGAATCGTGAAAAGTCGTATTGAGACCGGTTTCGTTGCCGTCCGCCTGGGCATCGGCGGCGGCCAGGCCGAGATAGAACCAATCCGTCGGACTAACGAACAACTGAGTACCCAATCCATAATCCGGAAAGGGGATGTTGCCCGTGTTGACCAGGGCAGCATTCAGGAACTGGCTGGTTTCATCGTTGGCATAGGCGTTGGTGTCGAAGTCCACGGTCAGATCGAGCTTGCCGACCCGCCATCGTGCCTTTTTATCGAAAAACGTTTGTTCATACCACAATTCGATGAGGCGAATGGCCCGGTCGCCAATGGCGTCGACGTTGACCGGGAAATAACTGCCCACGCGGTCGGCGCCGATCTCGTCGCCCCATCCGCTTTCGGCGTAAGCGTACACCACGCCGCCGTCGATGATGTGCATGGCCTCGAGGTCGAGGGTCAGCTCCAGGTCCGCGCTGCCGGTGATGCGGTGGCCGTTACGGGTCTGGAGGCCGCCGCGCACGTTATGCTGATAGATGGCCGTAAGCGAAAGATGCAGGTCGATGCCTCGATCCTCCAGGGCGGTTCGCGCTCCCCACCAGTCACCGGTGAAGTACTCGCCGGCAAGGAAATCGGAAACGGCCGACGGGGTTTGCGAATCGACGGCCGGCTCCGCCCCGTCCGCGGCGGGCAGCGTGGTCGTCTCATCCGCCGAAGCCGCGAGCGACATCAGGCAGGGAATGATCCATACGCATATCGTGACTACGCGCATAACGCCCTCATCGTCGATCGGGAAGCCTGATTACACGTCAGCAAGTCAACCATTGGCGGGTCGCATCAGCGAAAGACAAACCAGCCCTCATATACAGGCCGCATCCATCACATCCGGATACCCACCGGATTACCATAGTACCAGTTTGACCGGCGCGGCCAATCGCGGCGAGGCCACACGGTAATAATAGTCGGCTAACGTCGTCTGCTGTACGTGGCGCACGGTAACGGTCAGCTTGTTGGTCCCCGCTTTGGCCCGGCCGGTAAGAATAATCCGGTACGGTGCCCAATGGTCGGAAATCATCTGCCCATCGTTGAACTTCACCTCGCAGAGGTTTTCCACCACCCCGATATCCAGCAGGATTCGCTTTCCAGCTTCCTCTTCGCTCATCTCGAACGAGCATTCGTAAACCCGGCTGGGCCCCGACGGCCCGTAAACCGCATCACTTAGCCGCGGCAATATCCATTGCCCGTTCACGGTCCACCCCTCGTTCAGCTCCCGGACAACGGCCTGCCCGCCGGGCACAAATTCCTCGATCGTCTTGCGGAAGTCGCCGGGCAACTCCCCACCGGTGGCCACCACGACGCGGCCCTGCCCGTCGTCCATCTTCACCTCGCTCAGTTTCTTACACATCCTGGAATCCACGGCATCGCTCGGCATCAGCACGACGGCGCGGAAACCCATCGTCGCGAAAGTCTGCACGATCTCTGGAACCAACATCTTGAACAGGGGTGTGGGAATGGATACGGATTGCCCGTCGTTCGCCGGAGCGTAGGACAACGCCGGGAAAACCATGCCGCCGTATTCCCGGGCAAACTTTTCCGCCCGCTCGGTGGCCTTCGTTGGCGACTCCGTCGAGGTCACCAACGGCCAATACACGATCGGCATCTGCTCGTACCGAGTCATCCACTGATAAGGCAGGAGGAAATCGTACCGTACTTCCGGCTGTTTTCGTTCATCCTGAGGCCAGCGGATATCGATCTGGCGGCCATAATTCGCATCATTCAACACCTCGCGGACGCGCTTGCCCAAACCCTCGATGACGGCCTCGACGCCGCGTTTACCAAACGTCACGTTGGCCCACACCCGCGGGTCCGAGCCGTAAATACCGTAGTATTCGCTTCGCGGGAGGAAAGGCCACGGCGGCGGAATCACCTCGCCGGCGTTTTCAATTCCCTTGGGTAGCGCCGGCAGCCGACTAATATCCACCAGTCCCGGCCGCAGGACCATCAGTACCGCCGTTTCCCAGCCAGCCGCGTGGTCACCGGCCGGCATACCTTCCACGGCATTATTTTCGCTGAGAGAGATAACCTTCATTCCACCACGAGCGTTGAATTTCTCGGCCACCGGTGGGATCACGCCTGGATAGTGTCCGGAAAGATACACCGCCACCTTGAAGCCCATCGCCTCGATTTGCGTAAGCATTTCCTCGGTGGCGGCCAGGTAAATGGTCCGGTCCACGGTCACCGTGCCTCGTGGATACTTTGTTGTATCAAAAGGGGTGGATGGGGACGGACCGAGCTAAACGGTCGGGAAACAGACTCCGCCAAGATTCTCGGCGGCCATGTGACATAATGTTTCCGCCTTGAGAGCGTCCAGCCCGCACGCCGATTGCTCCCCGTGCCATTCGGCGATACCGGCGGGGATGAACGCCACCGGATGCCGGGCGATGATCTGCTTGAGATCCTCGCCGTTGAGATTCTCATACAGCGTCCGCGAACCCGCCGCGTTGCCGGGAACGGCCGCAACCAGCGCCGTCAGAATCGTGAGCATACTTTGCATCAGTCCGCCCTTACCAATAAGAAAACGAAATTATTTCACCATACCGAACGATCGGCTTATCCTAACCGGTCGGCGAGCAAGCGACAAAGCCATTACGAAAGCCGGCGGATCGGCGGAAAAGCGGTGGTTTCGTCGTTCAGTCGCCATAAGTTAGTGTTCACTAACGCATATATCTCCTTATATGTCAAACGATTATAACGAATTTTTGCGAGTTTGGGTTCGTTTGGCGCTTTTACGTATTTTACCATTCCAACGCCAATTCGGGGCAAGCTCCGACAGGGAGACACGGCTTCGCCTGGGCGTAGCCCGGCTTCGCCGGTGCGGAGCACGGAGGCCGGCTTCGTCGGAGAAAGTAGAGAGGGGGTGAGTGGAAAGTAGAATGCGTGCATGAAGAATCCCTCCTTGTCAGAAATCCAGCGGCCATACCGTATGGCCATTCTATTAAGAACACATTTGGGTGAACCGGAAGATGGGGCATGGGCGGAACAGGGTTTTAGGTGGTTAGGCTGATTTGTTTCACTCGTCAATGAGACATTTTGTTTTTCGGATTAAGCAACGGTT
>CAZXSA010000235.1:0-7707 GCA_964642815.1 uncultured Planctomycetales bacterium
CCACCGCGAACCAGCTCCAACGAAACATCGGCCAGCCCCAGACCATGAGGATGACCCCCAGCATGCTCAACAACAACGCACAACGCTTGGGGTATTCCATCTTGAGAAAAATACTGCCGACAAACAGGCCGAAAGACAGCAGCAGCAACATGGCCCCGAACAGTTGCGGAAGCCGATTGCGATCGCGTAGACCGCCGGGAAAACGATGCCGTTGCGTGTACAGAAAATAGAGGCTGAAAAACGGAATGATAAACCCGTGCGACCAGTCCGAGTCGTTCTTCCACGAATACAGCAGGCCGATCAGTACATGTCGGTACAACGCCGCGACGATCAGCATCAATACGACAAACTGACCGGTCATCGCCAGCGGACTCAAGAAGTTTCGCCGTTGGATGGATGTCGTCAACAATCGCCTGTCACTCCCGCTAAAACAAATTCGGAAAACGCCGCTGCAAGTCCGCCCGGCGACGTGTATCGGGATTCACCTGACCGCCGAAGCTGTCAATGTCCGCGAAATTGCGGCTGTATGAGAAATCAAAGCCGTAACCCAGCCGGAAACCATTCCGGATCTTGTACAACAGCAGGGCCAGCGCATGGGTGCCGACTCGGACCACGTCGCCCGGCTTGAGGTAAATGTCCGGATCCCGCCCGTCGATGATGCGGGCCAGATTCCATTGGGTGATTTCGACCCGATCGCCATCCAGCCTGCGGGCCAGCTCGCAACGGGAAGGCCAGGCCAGCGGATCCAACCCACCCACCGAGGCCAACGCCTGGCGCATGGTTACGTCCTCGCCTCCGAAGGCGTAATTCAACTGGGCCCGAGTACCCGGACTGACCACGTGTCCCGTGAAGTAATAGCTACCGGTCGGCCCGGTTTCCAGGCGAATCCAGTCACCCGGCCGAATCACTATGTTATAATTACTGTCGCTTTGACGAAGCTTGTCGGCGGGAATCTTGATAATACGTTGTCGTCCCTCGGCCACTAAATCCGCCCAGTCCACCTTTTCCGGAGTCGAGACGGGAACGGCGACCGGTTCGCTCGCCGGGGCCGCGGCTGGTCGCGAAGTTTCCTGTCCCGCCGCCGGGGCCTCGATAAAACGGTCATTCACAAAAATAAAGGGAGGGGGGGCGGCTTCCGGCTGCGTAACCGGGGTGGGCCGTTCTCCGAAAGGCTCCAAGGCATCCTGCAATTCGCGTTCGGCCTCGGCGGAGTTACCCTCGGCTTGGGCAAGCGTTACCCGGCCCGTCGGCAATCCCGGTCCGGCCGAAGGTGGGTTAGGACCACCGGCCATCTCCGACATGGTTACCGGTGATACCGGTGGGGGCGGGCTCTGTCGATCGCCAGCCGGTATGGGCGTTTCCGTCGCGGGGCTTTTGTGGCGATCCATGACCTCCTTCGGTCGCGGCTCATCACGGGTTACATAAACCCACCGGACCAGATCGTCCAGACCGCCTCCCATGTTAATGGCTTCCTGCAAACGATAATCCGAACGCGGCATCGAATACATGCCCGATTGCCGGATCGCGCCCGAAAGATTGAACAAACGTTGCCGCTGCTCGACAGCCGTAACCAGCACGGTCGGTTCATAGCCCTCGCCGAAAATCCCCTTCTCCTTGGCCTTGTTCATGATTTCCAATTCGAGCTCGCGGGTGGACAATCCCTCGACCGTGATTTGTCCCAACTGCGAGACCGTGATCTGGCCCAGATCATCAACGCGCGGCTGAAATACGCTTTCCGAATCCTTGGCCAATAAATCGAGAATACGAATCTCCAGCACGTCACCCGGGCCGATCTTGTACGCCTCCACGACCGCCACCAGATCCTCCGGCGTGGGATCTGTCGCCCCCGCGATTTCCTTGGGAGTATCGCGAAAACTGCTGCTGCGCAATATCTCCGTGACCCGCGCTTCCCGGAAATTACCCAACTCCGATGGATTCAAGAAATCGTTCCACCAGGGGGAGACACATCCGCTACCCCCGAGCAAGGCCATGACGCAACCGGCGGTCATCCACCGCTTCATGCGCTTATTCCAACTAGATTCAATCCTCATGATCGATCATCCGGAGAGCAATGCCTGCCATCAATACCAAAACTTAAGCCAAACCACGGGCCGGCTATTCCTCGGTAAACCGGCCAACGAGAAATCGTTTACCACGAATCTCTTTACAACCTCGAACAGGGCCGATAATCCGCGCCTTCCCAGACCATAGCCCTATCGCCCCAACCTCTGTTATCGGCCAACTTGCGCGGAGAGGCCGATATTCACAACCAATAAAACGACAAATAGTTATCGGCATCAAGGCGGAGGGCCATTGAGAAACGTAGGAACGAAATTCAGGTTTTCGTGTACCCGACGGTACGCCTCTTGCTCGCCCTCCATTTCATGCACGTAAACAGTAGTATCGTTATACTCTTGCGATGGTTCTAACAATTTGTCCTTGGCGAGTTTTTTTCCTTGAATTTTCCTCGCGAAGAAACACCTTGGTCAAGGAATTCCACATCCGAATTCATTCGATACGATCCCGAAATATATGCGTAAATATTTACAAATCAAAAGCTTAGATCGATTTCGCCGAAAGTCGTGACCTCGAATTCCGGTCGCCCGGCCAAATCTGGCCTGGATTTGTCATAACTGGATTTATCGTAAATGGCCCCCTCGCGGCATATTCGAACCGTCCGCCACCCCAGTCGCAGCGGAGAAAAAAAATCTTTTTCCACGTTGTCCGCGATATATAAGCAGGCCTCCCCATCCAATCCCCAAGTTGTCTGAACCACCTCAAAGGCCCGCGGGTGGGGTTTCCAGAATTCCCGCCCCCACTGATCCGTGAGAATGATCAAATCCAAGCGATCAGGCAAGCCCAGGGCATCAACCTTGTTTTGCTGCATCACCAGCGGGCCATCGCTGATCAAGGCCAAATGGAACTCCGCTCGCCACCGCTCCAGAGCCCTTTTGCCATCCTCAAACAAGCTAATTTCCGGCCGATGAGCGCGGTAACATTCAACCATAAGCGGAACCAGCGTGTCGGCATCCGTACAGTTCATTTCCGCTAAAACTCGGTCAAAGATATGCCCCCGGGCACCCTGCTCGAAAAGAAAACACATGCGTTCGGCCGGGTCGAAGGGACAGATCACTCTCCGCCGGAGCCAGGCCGCAACCGCTCTAAAACCACTGAAAACAAAGGATTTTTCCGGGTACAGGGTGTCGTCAAGATCGAAAACCACCGCCTTGATGCCCGGAATCCTGACCATTCGGATCGCCCCATGCAGATTGGTAGGGACATGTCACCCATGCGGGTTTTATCGAACCGCGTTATCCACGAAGTAGGCTTGGTAATACCTGAGCATCATCAGATCGGGTCGGAAATGATCCAGACGGATGCGCGGCTTACGCCCCAGCCACTCCATCAACAACCACTTTGGAAAATCCGCCCCTGCCTGAATAGCCAGCGGCACCCCTCCTCCAAAACGTGGATTGATTTCAATCACCCTGATCCGTCCTCTCGGCGTCACGATGAGCTGGATGGTGATGACGCCCACGCATTCACCCAAGGCCTCCACGACCCGAAGACCTGTTTGCATGATGCCTTCATCCCGATAGGTTATCGCTCGCGTTACTTCCCCGCCGCGGACCTCCAACCGTCGCCGAGGCACCACGCAACGCGGATTGCCATCAAAACCGGAATACACATCTAACGTATATTCTACACCTTCAACGTATTCCTGCACGATCGCTTCGGGAACATGAGAAACCAAAGCCAGCAGATCAGTCTTGTTTCGAAGGATGAAATTGCCCTTACTGGCACTGCCTTTTTGAGGTTTTAGAAAGTAAGGAAATTTATGCCGGGCCTTTTTCAGCATCGTCTTGGCCGGCCAGGTCGCGGGGGTATCGATACCGTGCTGGGTTAAAAAAGCGAAGGTGGCCAGTTTATCCCGGCAGGTACGCACTACTTGAGGCGAGGAAATTATCACTCCGCAACCGGCTTTTCCAAAAGCATTACGGGCTTCGGCCAACTTCAACAATTCGATGTCCAGCAAGGGAACCAGCAGATCGATCTTTTCCCGCCGGACTATGGATAGAAGCTTTGGGACATAGTTTGGGCTTGCGATGGGAGGCACGCAATGGGATTTTCCGACCAGGCACCCGGCCGCGTAATGAGCCTCGGTGTCAGCAGCCTGGGCTATCACCGACAGCCCCAAAGACCGGCCGGCGCGTAAAAACGCCTGGATCAGTTCTACCCGGCGACCCGCACAGGTAAACAAAATCCGGACCTGCCGGCGACCTTTACCCGCCCCCGGCCTCAAAGAATAGTTGCTATTCATGCCATATCCGAGAAATCAGCGGCCGACGAATTTTCGTCACTCAAGGATTCGGCCGCGTCGGATAATATCGGCAGACGCCAACCGCCACAACAGGTATGACCGGAAAGACTCTCGGTGGAGTTCATCCGAAAAGCACCTTTTCCGACGGATCAGTATGCTCCTTCCGCATAACCCGTCTCATACATGGCCACCACGTTTTCCGGCGGGGTCACCACTTGGATATTATGGCAAGGGGCGAGGATATAGCCGCCGCCGGCCCCGAGAATGCGCAAATTGTCACGCACCTCGCGGCGAACGTCCTCGACCGAACCGAAGGGCAATGTCTGCTGGTTATCAACTCCGCCATGGAAAATCAGCCGTTCACCGAAATCACGTTTGAGGCCTTCCCGCTCCATCCCCGGGCATCGCCATTGAATGGGATTCAGGACATCGATCCCAGCGGCGATCATCATGGGCAGCACCGGCCGAATCGCCCCGTCGCTGTGATGAAAAACCCAGGCATCCATCTCGTGAGCAAGCTGGATCATGCGTTTCATGCCGGGCAACAGAAACTCCTCGATCTGGCGGGGCGAAAAAAGCAGACCTTGTTGCGAACCCATATCCTCGGCCACGTAAGTAATATGCACGTTGCCCGCGCCGGCCTGCTCGTAGATTCGCAGCGTATTGGCATACGCCAGGTCGAACAGCCTGCCCAGGCAGTAATGCACCATCGCCGGGTTTTCGAGCAAATCGATATAGGACTGCTCCAGACCGCGAAGCATGCCGTAGAGCAGAAAGGGCTCGGAACCTCCGCCGCGCATGATCTCGTTGGGATGTTCCTCGACCTCGCGGCGAATGTGCGCGTAATCGAACCAGTCGGGACTCGGCCAGTGGTAACCGACTTCGATCTCCTCGACGGTCTGGTAAGCGGCCAGAGGATGATGCACGGGTTCCTCGTAGACGCCGCCGTCATGCTCCGTCCGGCGATAGCGGATTCCGTACATATCCGTCCCTTCGGACAGAGGTGGCCCCACGTAACGTCCCAACAACCGGAAAGGCCGGTCCACGTGCAGCCGGGTCATGGCCTCATTCAAATCCGCGCAGCGCAGGTGACGTACCAACCGCGCGTCGGCTTCCGGCGTCGCCCAGTAATCCATCGGAACACGATCAGGTTTCTGCCGCCGTAGCACCGCCAGCCATCGCTCGCGTCCGGTCATAAAATCCTCCGCAACTCAGCGTTCGTGGCGGGCAATAGCCCGCCCGGCTATTTTGTCAGTCCGGTTTATGGCAACTTCATGACACCTTTCGGTTGGAACGCTTCCGACCGAACATAAAGGATCATCTCGTCGAGCAAGTAATTGGCTTCCGGCAGGCCGGAGAGCAGATCGAAGCCCGCGCCCAGAACTTTGCCCTTGCCCATCCGGGCTTGAAAAACGTGGGCAAGATAACCCTCGCGGCCGTTGCCTACCGCCAGCGGTTCCACCGATCGGTAACGCTCGTCGCGCAAATTCACCGCGCGATCCACCAACCGGAAAAACGCTTCATCGAGATATCCGTCATGAGGGAACCGTCCAAAAGCCGGATGCCGGGCGATGGCCGTGCCCCGTTGATCCTCCAGACTCCACCAGCCCAATTGAACACCAAGCTTGGGGCCGTCAAGCGTCAGCAGGAACACGTTGCGGCCTTGTTCAAGCCAACGGGTCGCCTTGTCGTCAAGCCTATTCGTCAACATCAGATCGGCCTGGGCCGCATCGGCGGAATCCGCGGCCACCATGCCCGGATAACGCTTGGACAAGACGGCCAGCACTTCCGCCGAAGCGCACATCTTCTTGCCGGCCTCCGGGACCGCTGGCGAACAGGGGAAAACCCATACCGGCCAGCAGTTGGCCGCTTGGTCCTCATCGAGCGCGGTCCGCAGCTCGATCTTAATGGCTTGCGTCGTCATGGGCGCGGTCATTATCGTTTCGCCGATCATTTTAACCTCGCCCGGCTCTGCGTTGATTCCGGAAATCTTGCCGTTCTCGATAATCCTGCCGTCGGCCGCCAATTCCCAGCGCATCGTGCCGTCGTTCAAGGGACGCTCAGCGAAGAAGGAAATCCACCATTTCACCGAGAGTTTTTGACCCGCGCTTACGATTCGCTCCGCCGGTGAAAAATCCGCCAACAGAGCCACCGGTCCGTTGAACTGTCGGAAATACTCGGCGGAAGCGGCCTTGGGCTCCCAGAACTGATTGAACAAACCCTGGGCGGAGGGCGAGCCGACATCCACGATCGTCCAGAAAATGTATCCATCGCATTCGGGATCGAGCCGGGCCTGCTCCAGGCCGCGCTTCTGATAAATCCGCTGCAACTGCTGGCCGGCATCGAGACAGGCGGTACCCCATTCCCAACTCAATCCGCTTGCCAGCAGGTTCTTCTTGAAACACTCGACCGTCACCGGCGGCTTGATCGCGCCGGTGTATTTGTCCGCCAAACGCGGGTCTTCGTCGGTGGCCAGATTCAAATACTCATGACACACGAACGGCCTGGTTACGTCGACCACTTGCTCCTTGAGGATCACTTCCGTCCGACCCGGCGGCCACGGAAGCCAGGGGCCGCCGTCGAAATCGGAATTCTCCGGCGTGTTGTATGAACCGTCCTGATGCATAATCAACCGCGTCGGGTCCATGCGCCGGCCGAATTGGTATAACTCGCGATCCAACGGCGAGGCCATCCGCCCCTCGTTGCCCATGCAGTAGGTGGATAACGAGATATACCGTCGGTAATGGGTGATCAGCTCCAGCAAATCTTCCATCGGCTTGAAAGCTCCGTCGTAATGTTCGGAAGGGAGCCGGCCGTAATAGGGCAGCTCCGGCTGGACCATGATCCCGACTTCGTCGGCGGCCTCAAAAAATTCGGGCAGTTCGCAATGGGTATGATGTCGCACGTAATTGAAGCCGTAATCCCGGGCCAATCGCAGGTGTATCTTGTGTTCTTCCCGCGAGGCCGGCGAACAGAGGGTGAGCGGGTAAATGTAGTCGTCGCCGAAACCGCGCAGGAAATAAGGCTGATTGTTCAGATAGAACCGTGATCCGCGCACTTCCCACTTGCGTATCCCGAAGCGATCACGCCAGCCGTCGATCGGCCGTCCGTCTTTTTTCAGAACAACATCGGCCTTGTACAAATAGGGATGTTCGGGCGACCAGGGTTTCAGCGGATCCAGTTGGACATCGATTACGACTTCCTGCGGAAGCTCGTTGGATAAGCTGAACGGCTTGGTGCTTTGGCCGGCGGTTTTTTCGTCCGCGCTCAAAACTTTGACTTCGAGCGTGTAGGCAGCTTGAGATTGTCCGGCAATGGCACACAGATTGATATGCAGCCGGGCCTTTTGTTCGTCCAGCAGCGGCTCCACCCAGGCGTCATCGATC
>CAZXSA010000236.1:0-7655 GCA_964642815.1 uncultured Planctomycetales bacterium
TTTGATCGATCTGGGTGTTGAAGGCGTCGGTGATCCAATTCATCGTGCAATACTTGGGGGTGAACATGAAGACCCGCGCTCCCGGCATTTGCGGACAGGTGACGACCCAGTCGATGTCCTGGTTGGCGGTGCCGTTGGCCTCGCTGGTCTGGACCTGCCAGCCGGGCGGGATTTGCAGTTCGACCGCCGCCGAGCGGAACGGCTGTAACCTCATCTTGGGCCCGACAAAACGGTAGCTGGCCAGGATTTTGTGAAACGTCGGGCGCAATTGTTCGAGGCGATCGGGTGGAGCGAGATAACCCATGATGAAACCCATCCCGGATCGGCTGACGATCGCCCGATAGGTGCCCGAAACCCGGGTGTCGCCGCTGGTGCCCGACAAGCTGCGCTGCACGGAATCCTCCGTCGGCTTGTTTTCCGTACGTGCCTGGTAGTCGGGCATGTTCTGGCGAAGGATGTCGTCAAGGTTGTCGGCGAGTTCATCCGGCCGGATGCGTTGCTTGAGCAGGACCGGAACGAAAAATGCGCCTGCCTTCTCCACGTCATCCGGGTCGATACACAGGGCGGTCGCGCCGCGAATTCGCGGTGTCCAGCCCGCCGGGATCGCCACCTGGGTGCCGAACAGTTTGTCGTCCACCAAGGTCCAGTCCGCGGGCAGCTTCGTTTGCTCGCCGAGCGAGGGAGGCGCGTCGGTTCGCGGCGCGGTTTTCTCCGGAGTCGGATCGTACAAGTCGGCCAGAGGGCTGCGGGTCTGTTCGGGCTTGGGCTGGTCGGTCCTGGTTGGCCCACCGCCGGTCTTGAAACGGATGGTGATAGGGGCAAGAGGCGTGCCGTCCGCTGATTTGAAACCCTGCCGCTTTTCACTGTTCAAGGCGAAAGCGTAAGTGGTTCCGGGTGTCAGCTTCACTTGGATAACGAGTGTCTTTTCATCCGTGAAGGTGATGGGTTCATCGCCCGCCATTTCCGGGAAAGTGCCGTCACCGACCTGAAGGATACTGAAGCCGTCGGTTTTCATGGCCTCATCGAAGACCACCTCGATCCGGGTGGTGGCCGCGTCGATGTCGTTGGCTCCGTCGGCCGGAGTGGTCCGTATGACATGCGGAGTGGCCGACGCCGAATGGCTCAAACCGGCCAGCAGAAAGATCGCGATACCGGCTGAACGTGTGCTCTTCCACGCAAGCATGATCGATCCTCGATACTATAAATACCGCCCGATAGGTTACGAGACGAGGTCCGTCCTGGCCATTACTTAAACCATACGGTTTCCGCCAGCCACTTGCCGTCTGTAAGAACGAGCGTTGTAAGCGTGCGGCCGTTCTTCATCTTGATCTTGACGGAGCGGGTGGCCCCCAGCCCTTCGCTTTCGATCACCTCGCCGAGCAGATCATCGAGCGTGGTGTTTTCCGCGTTTTGCTGGCCGACTTTTACCGCTTCGGCGGTGATCCGTTCCCGGACATCCTCGGTGAAACATGCCTTGAGGGCTTCGATGTTGCCCTGTTTGAGCAGCCCGAACTGATAACCGATCGAGCCACGGGGCGTGCTCATGGGATTGGGCTGGACAAGCCCCTGGTCCGGGGTCTGCTCCGGCTTGGCCGGAAGCTCGGGTTTCGCCTCAGGGCGGAGCGTGGAGGGGTCGGCCACCGCCTTATCTCCCTTGCGTTTGACTCCGCGGGTCCAGTTGATCGGCTCGAAACTGTTCCGGACCGTGTAGGTGCCCCCGCCGGTGATGGTGAGCGGCTGGCCGTTATCGTCCTGGGTCTGGATCGTCTTGATCGTGATTTTCGCATCAACGTCGGAGGTCAGCAGGATGCCCGCTTCGATGGCGAAGACGATTTTACCGGTGGCCTCCATCGTGAACGGCGCGCCGCCCTGCATCACTCCGTCCTGTTTCCATTGCAGGTCGAATTCGGCCACGTCAAGGATGTAAGTGGCCGGGGTACCGCCACCCTTGGCCCGATACATTTCATTACGAGCGTCCTCCACCTCCAGCGGGCCGATTCGCTTGGCGAGCAGTTTTATATCGCAATTCCCGGTGCCGGAATTATCAAAGGCCTTCTTGATGTCCTCGACCGTCTCCGCCGGCAAATCGTATTTCTGGCCGACCTTGATCATGCCGGTTGGGAGGACATCGACAAACGAATCCTGGGCCAATAGCTCCATTAACTCCTGTGGCGGCTGGCCGTGCTCGGTCTTCACGTCGGCGGGTTCACCGCGGCGATTGATAATGACCGCCACCGGCTCGTCCAGCTTGGGGGCGGCCTGCGGCTGGCCGGTTTGTGGATCGATCTGGATCATGAGATATTCGCTGACCATCTTACGGACTTCCAGGGGGCGGCCGTTTTCGACCCCGAGAACTTCCTCGATGCAGTTGAGCCCCATCTTATTGCCCAGCGGGATGCTCTGACCGTTGGATAAATTCAGCTTCATGTCCAAAATGGCCTTGCGGATGACCCGGCCGGTGTCTCCCTTTCGGTAATCGTAACGAAGCCGGGTTTGTTCGATCGGGCGAGCGGTGGGCGCCGAGGAGGGGGTTGAGGTTTCCGCGCCGACCGCCGGGGCGCCCTTGGTACTGAATTTGAGCTCGAAAGGCTCGGCGGGAGTTTCATCGCCGGCGCTGACGAATCGCTTGGGTTCGAGCACGTTGATGCCCAACCGATAGTTCTGGGCCGATTCGAGCATGACCGTGGCCACGAACGTGCGGGCGTCCTCCCAGCGCGGCTGACCGATCGGCTTGAGACGCGGGCCGTCCGGCGGGGTGATGATCGAGGCCTGGCCCTTCTTCATCGGTTCGTTGAACACGATCGTCAAATCAAAGGTGCCGGCCTCCAGGTCGGTCGCGCCGTTAGGCGGATCGGTCTTGACGACATGGGGGCCTTGCGGCTCGACCGGTACGCGAATTGCTCCGGCCAGTTCGGCCGTGGTGGTCTTGAAACGCAGTTCAAAAGGAATGGCCGGGGTGCCATCCTCGGCCGATTTGAAACCCGTCCGCGTTTTGCTGTTGATGCCCAATCCATAGGCGGTGTTGGGCTGGAGTTTGACCTTGATGATACAGGTCTTGTTGTCCGGAAAAGAAATCGGCTCGTCCCCCGCCAGGTCGGGAAACTGCAAATCGCCGAGCACGACCAGGGAGTGACTGTTCATTTTCATCGTACTGTCGAACGTAATCACGATCTGATCGAGACCGGGGTGAACATCGGTGGCATCGGCGGCCGGTACGGTCTTGACAACCCTTGGGGCCGGTTCGGCCGTAACCGCGTTAATGCATGCACCTAACGCAATGATCCAGATGGAAACTGTCGCGCGCGCCTTCATGGTATTGAACTCCAATGACTGGTTCGGGTGAAAACCCGGACATAGTGATTCGATGCGTCCTCTAACAACTTGCGGCCGTCAGCCGGTCGCTCGCGGAGTACTATTGTACCGATGCGGCCGATCCGCCGACAAGCGGCGTAATGGGCGTGCTTAACGGTTCCGACTCCCTCCCTGTTTGCCACCATTCGGTAAAGCCATCCTTGCCGGTCCTCATCTTGGATGCGGCTGATCCGTGATGATGGACGGATAGGTCTTTGTTAAGGGAAATACGCGGTAATGGTCAGGTGGCCGTAGTCCGCCTGGTATTTCTGAAGCCTCTCGGCGATCCATGCCCCGGGGTTTTCGGTAGCGTTGCTGGCGTCGCTGGCCACCGTGTAAGTACAGGTTGCGCAACTGTCCAGCAGGGTGTTGGTGCCGTCTTGCCAGCCGGGCGGTACCGCCGCTTGTCCGTCATCCTTACTGTTGTTGACGATGCAGCGAACCTTGCCTTCGGGACCGTCCAGCGGGAAATAGGCCTTCACCGTGGTCGCGTAAAGTTTTGGATTGGTATCCGGGATCTCGCGCTGCGTGGAATCGTATTTGATGCCGACGGTTTTTCCTTTCCCAAAGAATTGTACCGTGGCGGGCGTGACGCTCCCCGTCCAGCTTACGCCTTCCGAAAGCTCGCCATCCACGTAGTAGGAAACCTCGGCGCTGATGATACAGGAGGTGTCCGGCTCGACACCTTTCGAGACCTTGGCCTGAGTCGTGTTCGGTATTTCCAGGAAGTCGTATCGCGCATAGGCCGCCGCGGTTCCGTTACGGATGGGACGACTCGTGCCCGATTTGAGGAACCAGTTGCATTGTACGGGTAATCCCGCGCCGGCCGGATCGGGGCTGACCGAGGCGGTGAGTAAGACCTCGTCCTTGTCGATTTTGAGCGAACTGACCGAGGGGGAGACAATGATCTTCAAGCCAAGGCATGTGAGCCGACGCTTGACCAGATTCGTGCCCGGTACGGTAACTTCGACCAGTCCGAACGCCGGCACATTGCTATGCACATGAATGGCCGCGGTCCCACTACCGATGGTCGTCGTGTCCAGCGAACCGACCAATTCCACTCCCCCGGCAACCCGGGCGAAATGCACCGGCACGCCGGCCGCCGGACTGCCGTCCTTATTCCGTACCTCCGCCTCGAGCACACCGTCGTTCGGTGTCGTCGTTCCGGAGAACGTGGGGGCCCACTTCAAGGTCAAGATCATGTCTGACCCCGCGGACCCGATCGTCACGTTGGTCGATCCTTGTTTCTGGTCCGCTTGCACGAACGCCCGGACGGTGGCTACCCCACCCTGGGTGCTCGAAAGCAGAATCGTCGCCTGACCATTGGCGTTGGTGATCACCGGATTAATTCCGCCTAGGGTACCGAGGGTCGTGCTGAAATGGACGGATTTGCCGGCGACCGGATCGCCGGTCGGGGCCAATGTATCTCCCGCCCTCCAGTAGCGTAGCGTGGCGGTGATCAAGGACGTTTCCAGCCCGTCAGCGGCGATTTGCGACGGCTCGGCGCCCATCAGGACACCGTAATGGGTCAGATCGAGATCGACGACGTTTTCTCCGCACGCGACGGTCGCGGTATGGGTTGTCGAACCAACGACGTTGCCCGAACTGTCCAGCCCCTCCGCGGAAAAATGGATGATTTCATCGACTTTCAGCCCGTAAATTCTCAGGGAGCCGCCCGCCTGCAGCTCGAACGGACCGGGTGCTCGAGGGCTGTCCGATGTGACCCGGACGCTCTTCGTGTTGGCGGTTACGTTGGAGACCTTCAGCTTGATCCAACCGAAGCAAAGCTCGATTGGGCTGACATCACATTCGATTTCCGCGTCCCGCGTGCATTCGCCGACGATTCGACCGGCGGTATTGTACGCCGTGGCATTCACCGTGATTTTGCCCGCCGGAATGAGTTTGCTCCAGTTGGCTACCTGCGCCGTACTTAACTCAACCGGTTCCGGGGCCTCCTCGAAATCGAACGGGTAGACGAACTCGACGCGTATTTTGGTCGCGGCGTCGCTGCCTTCCTCGGGGTACTCGTATAGTCGAATTTTGGCCGTTCCTTCGCAGGTAACCAGTTGGACATCGTTTTGCCCGCCATTGACCGAAACTTTTTGCAGACCAGAACCGATGATCTCGCCCGCTGCGTTGAGGGCCTGCATCGTCACCGTCGCCTCCCCGGCCGACAGATATTCAACGTCCATCGATTCATTGGTGTCGATCGTGAAGTCGATCGCGGTACCCGGACAGGTCGGATAGCTGATGCTGACTTCCGCCTGGACCGTGTCCTCGGGAACATTGTCGGGGTCGATCGTGAAATGTCCCCAGGCGGGCAGGTAAAAGTCGCCGACAATCTCCGCGAGCTTGGCGGTGGTGGTCTGGTCATCGGGGCCCTTGCTGGTCCCGAGGTCCGAGGCCAGCAGGTTCTCGAACGCCTGGGCATCGGTTGTCCAGGTGTTATTCGCGGTCATGCGTCGGACCATGCCCAACACGGCCCGTTGTCCGTCTTTTCCGGTGAAAGCCCCATCCCAGCCTAGGCTGCTGCCCGCGCCCTGCTCGCCCAGCTCCGCGGCCACGGAAGCCGAATGCGGAGCGATAAAATAAACGAGAGCTCCGCCATCAAGGGCCATCTGTTCAATCAGATAATCGTCGCGGACGTAAACATCCTTAACAAAGCCGCCATTCTCGGCCGGTGTTTGGCAGCGAATTAAACGTGTTTTATTGCGTTCGTCCAGCAAGATCGCCCACTGTTCCGGCTGGAGCACGTCCGTGACCCCGCCGGCCCGACAACATTGGATAAACGCATGTTGTACCCCGTCTCCTGGGTCCGCGAGGCAACCGTGGGCGATGATAAATACCAGGCCGTAACCCGCGGCGTTGGTCATCGAGTCCGGCAGGAAAGCATGATCGTTGGTACTTTCCCGACTACGCACGTCGATGTCGGCGGCCAGCCAGCCTTCCGCGATCAATGCGTCCTTGAGTTCCTGGACATATTCTTGGGTACTCGGATGACTGATCATGGCCGTATTGATAATCAACGCCTTGCGCGTGGCCGGGGCGATTTGATCCGTGCATGGGGGCGTGGCGGTGATGGTCCGTGCCGGCGCATTGCCCGTTGTCTTGAACACGTTTGCGTCGGCCCATGCGGTTCGGGCCGCTTGCGAGGTAGTGTTGTCATCGACGAAGGGCAGGTCATTGGTATTGAGCATCGCCACGAGGCCGTCGGACATGTTCAGGAAAATCGTTGTGCCGTCGCCGCCGAGCGTCGCGGAAGAAATGCCGGGGTAGCCGGACTGAACCTCGGCCAGCAGGGCTGAAGCAGCCTGCGGTATGGAAAGGTCGCGGGCCAGGGCCGTGAACCTTTCGCCAAGCTGGGCGAGAATCTGGTTGTCGTATTCTGAAACATCCAGTGAACCCGCCGGATACTCCGGGTCAACCGGCGAACAACTTGTTCCGATGGTCAAGACACTGACGAAAATCGCGGTCAAACCAATCAAACGGCGAAACAAACGGTGGGAAAAAAACATAAGAAGCCCTTCGCGTTAAATTGACATTTCTCTCCATTCGTTAGGTGGGTTTTCACTCCGCTCATCGGCTCATCAGCTTTGATTATAACTTGGGGCGCGTATTAAGTCAGCAATGCCCAGAATATTTTCCGTTCTGGTAGAAATAACACAATATTGTGTTCGCGGAAAAATCGCTCGACGCGAACAGTCGATCCCTGGCCTACGCAGCCCGTAACCGATTAACACGCTTAATCTTAACGCCTGTGATCGCCATCCGCGAAGGAGGTTTTGGTTTAACATATAGGATAAATGTGAAATGAAAGGCCCCCGGCGGCGTTTAATTAGGGTAGGGCTTGTACGTTCCGATTAACCAAGACCTTGGGGCCGTATTCCGCTATTGTTGAGGAAACCGATTAACCGATCAAGAAAGGGGACGAAAAACCGGCGGGTAATGCCATTTCAATTGCGGGGTAGATCAACTCCATGGTCAACCTGTGCTGGTTTTACCGAGCAAACGAGAGCTTGGATCACTTTCAAAGAGCAAGACGGTATGCCGTCATAACTGTTGCAGGGATATGGATTAAGAGGATTTTGCATCCGATGTATTGCTTTATTTTTATAGGTTCTTGTGGAGACGCCTGGGAGACGTTAGAATTAAAGGCCGCTTGGGGGAACCCCCTAAGCGGATAAATTGGAGAATCCTGGGCGAGGCAGGTTGACTCTCGACGAATAGTTTGAGGGTCGTCCGAAATATTGGTCTCATTGATATTATATTCAGTCATACGGAACCGCCCATGATTCGTTTTAATT
>CAZXSA010000237.1:0-7608 GCA_964642815.1 uncultured Planctomycetales bacterium
TGTGCCCCGTGATGAAGATCAGCGTAAACGCGCTGCAGATCATCAAGATCGGCGATATGTACCACATGTACTATTGCCAGGCCTCGAAGATTGGCTACGACACGCAGAGTTGTATTTTGATGCGCAAGTCCGACGATCTGCGCAACTGGAGCGTGCCGGTCGTCGTGCATTACGATACCGCCAATCCAACCCACCATTCCTATCTCGAATCGCCCTGCGTCGTGCAGCGTCCCGAGGGCTTTTACCTGTTCATCCGTCATCGTCGCTTGGACGAGCAGACCACCACGGTCGTGCTTTTCTCGAAGCGGCCGGACTGCTTCCCCAGCGGCGAACGGGCGTGGTTTTGCGAACTGAACGAGGTGCATGCCCCGAAAATCGTCACGAACCAGGGCAAATACTACATCGCCCGCATCAGCGGCGCCCCCCACGCCAACCGCCACGCTCCCGCCAAAGGCGGCTGGATCGATATCGCCGAACTGGCCTTCGAATGAGCCTGCGTCCAAAACCCGATAACGCCGGCCCCGCCGGGGCCTACCAGCACCGACGAGATCCGTCGCGGGGGAGTGCCACATTGGTTTGAGATACACTCTTATCCAACCACGCGATTATTTTGATTGCCCCTACCTTGTACCTTTGCTATGCTTTTCTCCCGTGCATCAAAGCCAATCGGCAACAATGGGAGACACGAGGGCCGAAACGTGTAGTGACGAGACAATCAATGTTCAATGGCCAGAGGTCATCGCTCCGTGGAGATTGTGCAATGAATCCGAAGTTCACGATCACCAACGCCATCACGGCGGCGTTGACCCGGATCGAGCGTGCTCGTGGGTTCCTGGAGGCCGCAACCTTGTCCGAGGACTGGGTGCGGGTGATGGGTGATCGGGCACTCGTACTCGAAGCGCACCACACCACACATATTGAAGGGACACACCTGACCTTGGATCAGGCTGAGCGGCTGCTGGCGGGCGAGTCGGTGCTCGATGCCGATCCGGACGATGTGCGGGAACTGCTAAACTATCGCCGGGCGTTTGAATTTGTCTCGGACTACCTGGACAGCGGCGCGCCGATCACCGAAGGGCTGATCCGTGAGATTCATAAGCGACTGATCGAGGGTGTGCGCGGGGGCAGCGCTACGCCAGGCCAGTACCGTAAGGTGCAGAACTACGTGGTCAATTCGGCCACGGGCCAGACGGTCTACACCCCGCCGCCCGCGCATGATGTCCCGGCGTTGATGGCGGAGCTGGTGACGTGGCTCAACGCTCCCGACCAGACGCATCCCGTGCTGGTCAGCGGCGTGGGCCAGTTTCAACTTGTGCATATCCACCCGTTTTTGGACGGCAACGGGCGGACGTCGCGGCTGCTCTCGACGCTGTGCCTGTATCGGGCGGGCTACGACTTTAAGCGGTTGTTCACAATCAGCGAGTACTATGACCGCGACCGGGCGGCATTTTACACGGCGATCCAGAGCGTCCGTGATGACGGAATGAACCTGACCGGGTGGCTGGAATACTTTGTCCAGGGTTTGGCCACACAGCTTGGGGAGGTTCGCCAACGCGGCGAACGGGCAATCCAACGGGATATCCTGGCTAAGGAGCATGGGCTGAGTGAGCGTCAGGTCAAGGCACTGGGTCACGTCATGGAGCATGGTGGCCTGACGATTCAGAGCTACGAAACCCTTTGTCCGGGGATCAACCGCCGTTCGCTCCAACGCGATCTTAAGGGGCTAATTGACAAGGGTTTGCTGGCGGAGAGCGGTACCAGTCCCACCGACCCGACCAAACGATACACCCTGGGGGACAAAGCCAGGCCGTGAGCTACTATGACAAGCTACGACAAAATGCTATGACAAGCTGTGATAGGGGCTCAAGACATCTTACGGCACAACTGGTGATGAAAGAGCTATCATACAGGATCAGCGGCGCCCCCCACGCCAACCGCCACGCTCCCGCGAAAGGCGGCTGGATCGACATTGCCGAACTGGCGTTCGAATGAGACCTCGCGCCCGCCACGGCCCGCCTGGGCCCGCCTCCGCGGGGCTCCGCTCGCCAAGGCGGAGCCTAGCGAAGCCTGGCCGAGGCGAGCGAGGCAAGCGGGTAAACTCCGACACGGAGGGGCGGAGTCGGATTGAGATTGCCGAGGCGTGATTCCGTGGTTGACTGAAAGCCAAAATAAAACAGGCGGTTCGCATCACGAAGGACGCGAACCACCTGTTGATCGTTTGCGATACTTTCAGGTCAGGAACTCAGGCGATTAAACCTTACGCCCCACGACGCCGCAGCATCAGGAAGCCCAGACCGAGCAGGGCCAGAGTCATGGGTTCGGGAGCCGGGCTGTCGGCATCCAGCCAGTTACGGGTACTTTCATAAGAGGTGGTCCAATCATCATCCCACACACCCTTGATCCCGCCGCGGACAGCGCCGAACCAAACCTGCCCGGTAACCTCATCCAACTGCCCACACCAGCCTCGGGCAGCCGAGATCGGTGAGCCACGCAGAGCCAGGTTTCCATTACCATCCGCCGCATCCAGGTAGAACTCCAGTACCGGCCATGCGGAACTGGAGCCCTGCGTTGTGAGCAGGATAGTCGGCCGATCACTGGGATTGTTCGTACTCCGCCATATGACGGAGTGGGGAGCGATGTACCTGGTATCTCCGGCCGAGTACACCCCGCCATCGATAAGCGTCGTGAAAGTACTGGTCGTGCCGCCAACGGCGCGGCCGGCCGTGTTGAAGGCAATCAGGTTGCCCTTGTTGTCGGTCGTCGCACGGCCCAGATGCCGGCTGATCATAAGCAATGAGCCGGTGGCCTCGTCGAAATCGACGGTGACCGGGCGAGCCTCGCCCACCGTGGTATTCGGCAGATTGGCGCCTACGTAAGTATGCACGAGCTGATTCAAACCAAGGTTGATTTCGAAGGCCTTGGCCGCGACATTCTGCTGACTAGTGTCCGGATTCACGCCCACGATCAGCGTGTTATTCGTCTTGTTGTAGCGAATATTGCCCAGGGAAACGGTCGATCCCAACGAAACACCGAGGGAGCTCAGCGATTTCGAATTGACCAATCCGCCCGCCGCATTGTACTCATTGATCAGGACGTCGGCACCGGTTGACTTGGCCACGAACAACCGCGCGTCATTGTTGGTTTTACCGGCGAAGGTCAATGATTCCCAGTTTGATCCGTTTGGTAGTAGTGTACTGACGTTTGCTCCGTTGGATTCGTTAAACACTCCCAGATAGCCACCGCCAGCCACTTCCCGCAGGGTGTAGATATAATCGGTTTCGAAACCGTTATTCAACGCCGCCCAGGCGGGTTGGAACATTGCGGCGATCAGGCCGATCGCCATGACATACTTCATTTTTCCCATAAATCCATCCTCCTCATGTTTTGTTGCGAGGGTCTTTTACTATTCAACCCTCTTATTACATTTGCCCACATTCCCCACGTTTCACTCAATCCATAAAACCATGGACGAGTTAAGAGATCGCTGTGACGCGCGCACGCATGTGCATCGCATGCTCAAAAGAAGGCATTCGCCGGAGAGTCGTCGAAGCAGGTAATTGTTGTCGAAAAAACCGTGACCGAAATGGCGAACAAACCGCCGCCTCTCAATCCTCTCCCGATCAAGGCGCTACAAAAGATACGCTTCTTTTCGCCTTCTGCCCATTATCATACCCCGCTCGGCAAGGCAATGCAAGAAAAAAATGCGTTTTTTGATTAATTCGATTTCCTAGGTCCGATTCACGAATAACCGTAACGAAAACAAATCTCGGATAGATTTATATGCTTATTGGGTAAGTGATTATGAATGATGATTCTTCTTTTAACAATCGATTTTCTGTTTTATTATTTCTCTATTTCGTTATTTTCGATAAATAATAAGGCGTGTATTTTATTGATGTAAACCATTTGTTTTAATGATATTATAATACAAATCGATAAAAACGTAAAAGAATGCATTGTTTTGGCGTATATATACAACAAATTACGGGCTTCTCATTAAGCAATGAGATGGAATCGCATTTCAGAATTTGGACATCAATTGGATAAGTGAGCAGGTTAGTGAGTGAGTAAGGGTTACTCCGCACGGCTCACCGAAGCCCGCCTGAGCGAGGCTCCGCCTTGGCGAGCACAAAGTGAAGACATGGAATAAGGTCGAAGGTGGTGCCTTAATCCGGATGAATGTACCCTGTCGGGACATTTGCTCACCTTGTTCCTTGGCAACTTCCTCATTCTCGGTGGTCTGGAATGTTCATCCCCGGCCAAGCGGTCACGAATCCTTGACCATGAACGGGCCTCATTACCCTTGATCCTCCGGGCGATCCGGGTATCGTGGTACGACTTGGATACGAAAATGGTCTGGCAAGCAAGGCATGAGGGTATAAACATGAAGAATATCAACGTCGGTTTGATCGGTGGCGGGTTCATGGGGCGGGCCCACTCCAACGCCTACCGCAAGATTAGCACGTTTTTCAAGCTCGCCTCGCGGCCGGTGCTCAAGACCTTCTGTGATGTCAAGGCGGACAAGGCCAAGGCCTTCGCCGAGAATTGGGGTTACGAGTCGCACGAGACCGATTGGCGTAAGCTGCTGGCCCGCAAGGACATCGACCTGATCGATATCTGCGTGCCGAACATCGCCCATCGCGAGATTGCCGTGGCCGCCGCCGAGGCCGGCAAGATGCTTATCTGCGAGAAGCCGCTGGCCATGAGCGTGGCCGAGGGTGAGCAGATGGTCGCCGCCGTCGAGAAGGCCAAGGTGGCCAACATGATCATGTTCAACTATCGCCGCGTGCCGGCGATTACCCTCGCCCGCCAATTGGTCGACGAGGGGCGGATCGGCCGTCCGTTCCACTATCGGGCGACCTACCTTCAGGATTGGACGATCTCGACCGACGTGCCGCAGGGTGGCGACGCCCTCTGGCGGCTCGACGCCAAGGTGGCCGGCTCCGGCGTCACCGGCGACCTGCTGGCCCATTCGATCGATACGGCCGAGTGGCTCAACGGGCCGATCCAGCGGGTCACCGCCGCCACCGAGACCTTTATCAAGCAGCGCAAGCACGTCGACAGCGGCAAGGTCGAGGAGGTCAAGATCGACGACGCCTGCATGTTCCTGGCCATCTTCGCCAACGGCTCGATGGGCACGTTCGAGAGTACCCGCTACGCCCGCGGCCGCAAGAATTTCAACACCTTCGAGCTTAACGGCGAGGCCGGCAGTGTTTATTTCGACCTCGAGGATCCGCAGTACTTGCAGTATTTCAAATACAAGGATCCCAAGAGCGGGGCTAAGGTTGAAGGCCACCTCACCGGCTGGCAGAAGATCCATGTGACCAACGCCGAGCATCCATATATGGACAAGTGGTGGGTTCCCGGCTGCACCATCGGTTATGAGCATACATTCATCAACGCCCTGGCGGACTTTTTTACCGGCCTGGAAACGGGAAAACCGGCCCAGCCGGATTTCCGCGGCGGCCTGCGGACGCAGAAAGTCTGCGACGCCGTTCTGGAAAGCGCCCGCGCGGGCAAGTGGATCGAAATTGCTTAGAGGTAGCTTCAAAACGGGTTTGTCAGGCCGAAAAGCCCATGCAAACCGCATCGGTGAAACACCGGGCATATGTTGCCATGTACAAAGTATCCCGGTATGCCCAATCAGAACCCCAAGCGGCAGCGAGGGGTCGAAGGAGGATAATTTTCCGGTACTCGATGTGTCCTACCATATCGGCCCGTCGCTTCCGCTCCGGGTTCTGATTGCATGGCTACTGAACACATACGACGCCGGCGCATACCTTTTGAAACAGTATGCTTATCGACCTATACTCATGTTGATTACATAAAGGAGCCTTGCGATGAAACTCAATGGAATCGTTATCGCTGTTGCGGCCGCCATTCTGCTGACCGCGTCGCTTTTCTGTTCGGCCGACAAACCGAAGGACGGGAAAAAGAAGGTACTGTTCTATTCCGAATCCGCCGGGTTCCGGCACGGCCCCGTCGTTCGTCCCTTGACCGGCGAAATGGCCCATGCCGAGAAAGTCTTCAAGGAGATGGCCACCAAGGCCGGTTACGAGGTCGAGTTCTCCCAGTGTTACCATGACCTGGTGAACAAGAAGTGTTACGAGCAATATGACGCCATCGTATTTTACACCTCGGGAAATCCCAACATAAGCCGGAAAGATATGCTCGAGTGGCTGAAAAACGGTGGGGCATTCATTGGTATCCATTCGGCGACCGATTCCTTTCGCGGCGATGTAGGCGTGGCCGACGGCGGCATGACCAAGGGATGGCCTGAGTACATCGAATTCATCGGGGCGGCCTTTACCACCCACGGCAAGCAGGATCCCAACGGCGTGACCATCAAGATCGAGGACGCGAATCATCCCGCCACCCGCATGCTCGATAAGGAGTGGGTGCTGGTCGATGAGATTTACCATCACAATCGGTTCTCGCGCGACAAGATTCATGTGCTGATGAGCATTGACAAGAGCAAGACCAACCTCGAACCGCAGGCCATGAAGCCCGATGGTGATTACCCCCTCGCCTGGACCAATACCTGCGGCAAAGGCCGGGTCTTCTACACCGCCTTGGGCCACCGCGAGGATGTCTGGACCAACCCCACGTTCCAGGAGCACCTGCTTGGCGGCATCGCCTGGGCCCTCGGCGAAAAGGAATAACGAAGGCCTGATGGAGATGACGATGTTCGGTGATGCGTTGATCCCTGTTCATGCCCTCCTGCATGGGGTGGGTCTGGCAAGGCGGTGAGGCGATGAATTTCCTATGGAAGGCGTTGCTGGTGGCGGCCTTTGTGGCCGTCGCCGCTTGGTGGTCTGGCCCCGGCGTCGGCCATGCCGACAAACCAGCCGATCCGCCGATCCACGCACAACCACCGGCCGACCGCCTGCCTCTGCTCGGTCCGGACGATTTCTACAGCGGCGTAGCCTGGCAGATACACCACAGCGAGAATTGCGTCGAGCAGGCCCGGCGCATGTTGAACGAGATCGCCGATCTCGGCGCCGATGCCGTACTGATCAGTAACGCCGGCTACCAGGAACATGCCGGCTCCGATTCCTTTCAGATCGACCCGGCCGTCACTCCTTCCGCCGAGGAATGGCGGCAAATTTTCAAGATCGCCCACGAGAACGGACTCCGAGTGATCTTCATGCCGATCATCCTGCTGTCCAAGCCCCGGGGCAGCGAGTGGCGAGGGGTCATCAATCCCCCCAACTGGGACGACTGGTTCGAGCAGTATCGGCGTTTTCTCCGCCACTTCGCCAAAATCGCCGAGGCCAACCGGGTCGAGGTTTTCATGGTCGGCTCGGAATTGGTCAGCACGGAAAAATATGAGGACCGTTGGCGCGAGGTGATCCGGGATACTCGCCGGGTCTATAGCGGCCGGCTGGGCTATTCGGCCAACTGGGATCATTACAAGGTGATTGATTTCTGGGACGACCTCGATCTGGTCGGCATGACCAGTTATTACAAATTGTCCAACGATCCGAATCCGGACCTGGAAACCCTGCGAAAGGCCTGGCAGCCGATTCAGAAGGGCCTGCTCCGCTGGCAGGCGAAAATCGGCAAGCCGCTGCTGTTTACCGAGGTCGGCTGGTGCAGCCAGGAAGG
>CAZXSA010000238.1:0-7604 GCA_964642815.1 uncultured Planctomycetales bacterium
CGGCCAGCCACCAGGCCATCGTGCTGCCCATCGAGATACCCAGCGTGGCCAGTCGGGTCGGGTCAACCTCCGGGCGGTCGGCCAGATAATCCAGGGCCCGTATGCTGTCGTACACCATCATGCCCCACAACACCCGCCCCTGCCAGATCATGGCCTTGAACGTATCCAGCTCCGTGTGGTGGTTGCGCTCCCCAAAGCACCAGGTATCCACGCACAAACCCACCCAGCCCAGGTCGGTAATCACCTTGGCGTAGGCGGGCGCTTGGAGATATTCGCGGCCCTCGATAAATTCCTTTTTTCCGATGGTATAGTTGCCGCCGTGCGAATGGTTGAACAGCACGGCCGGTACCCGACCGTTCAGTTGCCGTGGCCGGGCCAGCCAGGCCGGTACCGGTTCGAGGCCGTTCAGATCGAGCTCGAGCTTTTCCAGGATGTACCCGTCGTGCTCCCGTTCATCCACTTTACGGGCTCCGATCGGCCGATACCGATCCGGCAAATCTCCCAGCAGATCATAAAGCTGCTTGCGGCGTTGCCCGGCGTCCCGACAAGCACGCTGTGGCGAGGCGGACGCGCCCACGCCGATTAATTCATCTCCTTGAGCCATGTTGGCCATCCCGGTGACTCCTATCCACGATAGAACCTCGCGTCGGGTAATGTTCATGATGGGTTACTCCCGCGGGCCGGTGAAAAATGTCCGAAACCCGGCCGCTAGGGTGAACTTTAATTGACCCGCCCCGTTTGGTAAAGCCGTCCGAGGGTGGCATGCACAGGCCCTTCGCGACATAGCACGGTAGGGCGGGCTATTGCCCGCCACGAACGCTTCTCGATAAATAGCACCCTCGTGAATGCAAGCTTCCGATAAAAACACCTGTTATGGACGATGAGTAAAAATATATCCACAAAGCGGCGAAGACCCCTTGAAAAGGTTGATCTTGACCTCTATGCTGAGTCGTCTGGTTCACGAGGAAGTGTTATTGTCCTACCTTTAGGGGTAAATAGAGTAATGTCCAACTTTCATGCATGGCACAAGTATGTGCCCGCCGTTCTATTGTTGTCCTTGGTTACTTCGGCTCAGGCGGCGTTGCTTGGCGTCGCCGGAGACTATAATGCGTTCATCCTGAACGATCTGTCCGCCGGCGGCGGCGATACCGAAGGCCGTCTGGCCGTCGGCCACAATGCCACGATGTTCGGCTATAGCGTAGGATCGCGGCTCGGGAACTCCTACGGCGCACTCGATTCGCTGGTCGTGGGCAACGACCTCGACGCTATCGGCGGCTGGCAGGTATTCAACGGCAACGCGGTTTACGGCAATATGCTGGTGCATGCGCCCAGTATCGTTGCGCCGAATTCCATTCGCAGGGACAGCCCGATCGATTTCGCCGCTGTCGCCCAGAGCATGCAAACACTATCCGGCCAACTGGCGAAGCTTTCGGACAATGGTACCTCCAAGTACGAATGGAGTACGCTGACCATCACCGGAACGGATTCGACCCTCAACGTGGTCACCATCAATGCCAGCGACTGGGCAAACGCGTTCGATCGCCAGATCACCGCCCCGGCTGGCTCCACGTTGATCATCAACATCCCGGGTATCAGTAACTCGATGCACGGGGGGCTCTCCCTGAACGGCGTAGACCGCGCCCACGTGCTGTATAATTTCTACGAGTCGACCAGCATTGCCTCGAATAATATCGCGGTGATGGGCAGCGTCCTGGCGCCCTATGCATCAGCAACCATCAACGGCGGAGCCTTTGAAGGTAACGCTATTCTACTGAACGCCACGCAGATCAACGGCGGGGAATTTCACGACTATCCGTTTGTCGGCACACCCGAGCCGGCGACCATCGGGCTGGGGTTGATCGGCGCTTTCGCGTTATTTCGCAGGTCTCGTAAAGCATAGCCACTCGCTGCAAGCGAAATAATAGGTGGGAACCTCACGACTGTCATTTATTCCTGCGCAGTAGGCAGGGCATTGCAAATGACGTATTCGAGGTCCGCTGGACCGAGAATTCCTTATCGGGCCCTCGCTGACCCTGAACATTGATCGCTGAAAGTAGGTGGGCAATAGCCCGCCCTACATGATCCAACAGTCTAAGAGTCTCGCAGCCTAAACATGCGGAAACCCTACCATCCGAGCGATAGCGGCGTCGTTGCCGCCGCACTCCGTGTCGTCAACTATTTAGCGCATCCATCGTCCGATAGGATTACGGATTCGAAAGGTCTTGGGGGCGCTTGAGATTATCGGCCCTCGCGCGGCCGCAAAAGTCCGAGCATGAACGAACGAAAGTCACGTTACGTCCATATCGAGACGATACGGAAGTCGGGGCAGGTTCGCCTCGGGCGGGTGAGGAAGTTATCGGTGCCAGGGATGGTGCGAATGGAAAACGATTTCCAAAACGCTCGAGGAGCAGGCGATGGAGGATTTCCCCAGAACATATCCCATCGTGCGGGGGCGCTCCGCTCTCGATGTGACCGTTTCGGATCGCGAACATTTATGGAATTTACGGGTCGAGCTGGAATTGGTTCGCCGGTTTGGAGTTTGGGCTCGTCCGGAGATTCTTGCCGCCTTGGAAGCCGAGGTCGCCCGTTTGCGACCGCGACGGTTTCGCGGTTGGTTACGAAAGATCATAGGGCGTGGCCAGCCGCCGCCTTCGGATCGGCGGGCGCGCCTGGAGGATATGTGCGCGATTCTATATAGCGCGATGCAGCCGGTGAATGGTGAGACGATCGACCGGATCGACCGGGAATATCCTGATATTTCAGGGGAGTTGGATATGTCACGTATGAAAAAGGAAAGTAAGAAGTTCCAGGAGGATGTGGCCGCCGAATTGCAAACGGCAGGGTCGCCGGAGCTCAGCGCGATCGTGCAGGAACTCGACGAGTCCTTGCGCGATGCGGCCGCTGAGGCCTCCGATGCCGCGCCGGAACCGGTGGTCTCCACCGACGCCACCGAGAGTAGTGAGCCTGCCGCCATCGCGGAAGATATTGATGCCCTTCTCGAAGAGGTTCAGGCCGAAACGGATGAGGCCCAGGGCGAGGACATATTGGCCGCCCTGTCCGCTGTCGAGGAGACCGCTGAAAATCTGGTCGATGCATTGGAAACATCGGCGGACGCTTGCCTGGTGGAGGCTGCCCGGAATGTCGGCGATGCGAACATCGCGACGACGCCGATCGAAGGGGATCAGGCCATCGAGTCGTCCATGGATACGGTAGCCGATGAGCTGATGCGCCAACAGGAACACCTCGATGCCGTAGCCTCGGCATTTTCCGAAGCGTCCCAGGAAATCGATACCCTGAACGAATCGATCAGCGAAGTGGCGGCCGTAGCCGATGAGTCGGCGGCGGGGATCGCGGAACCGGCGAATCAAGATAACGACATGACCACGGTGGTTGACGAGGCGATTTCCGTGGTCGATGAAAGTGCCTGCGTAGAGGAAGAAATGCCGGCCGTGGTTGACGCGAGTGAAGAGACCAACACCATGTCCGCGCCGGTGTCGAATACGGTTTCATCAACGGCCCCCGCGATGAATATGGGGGCGATGACTAACGAGTTACGCAAGGAAATCGAAAGCCTCAAGGCCGGCGTGCTGACCCAGTTGGATCGGGCCGCGGCCCTGATCGAACAGATGGACGGCACGTATCAGCGGCTGGAGGCCATGACCGCCAGGGCAACGCAGTGGCAGCAGGCGCTGGAGGAAGCCCATCAGGCGGGGCGCAGGTTCGCGGAAACCCAGGCCGCCGCGGTGGCCGCCCGCGGAGATTTCGAGCAGGCCCAGGCCCGCGCCGACGAGGCTTGGCGAATATGGCACGAAACACAACACCAGATGACCACGGTCGCCTCGGATATACACTCGGTTTAGAGTACGTCCTAAAACCCCATAGCCTCGGCCCTTCCAGGCCGAAAAGCACCGGCGAGACGCCGGTGCCACACCGGTTTTAGGATGCACTCTTAATCCTTCGGAAGCATCGGCGCCATTCGGCGGGACGGGGAGAATTACCGCCAAGGCCAAAGAGACGAGTACGCCATTCGTTACGGGCGGATACCCTGTCCGATCACGGTGTCATTGGGCGCAGTTCGGATTGCCTATGATGTCAGGCCCGCTAAGACAGCGTTGAAATACTCCGAAATCCTCCTGGTCCACGTCTTCGTCATGATCCGCGTCCGCCATGATGAAGTGAATCTGCGGGCATCCGGCGGGAGGACCGGGAAGGGCTGGACCGGTTATGCAAGCGACAAATTGTGCCAGGTCGTCCTTATCGACGTCGCAGTCGCTATCGAAATCACCGGGAATTGCTTGAGTGCAACCGTTCTGAATGAACAAAGGATCTTGTTGGATGGTCAAGTTCAGTTGGGAATTCGTCGGCCGAAGATCGTATTGCTCGAGGATGTTGCCGAACCGGTCGGTTATCATGTTGATGACCCGATAGAGTTTACCGGGAACATTAAAGCTGACCGACGGGTTGCCGGATTCGCTCCAGATGATGTAGACGTCGGCCCCATCGGCGGCCTTAACGTACTTATACGCGAAAAGATCGGTCTCGTTGTGAACGCCGGTGACGGAGCCCGCCAGTGAGGCAATCCCGTTGTCGGTATTCGCTGCCAGGCGTTGGTAAGCCCAGTAGGCCACTCGTTCCGTGTTCAATCGCTCCGGTGAATCATCGCTGAATTGCCCGTCGCTGACCAAACCCATCGAGTTGAACATGATGGTGGAACTGCCCGCAAATGCGTACCAGTCAATCAGGTTGTTCCAAAAAAGCTTGTCGAGGCCGTTAGCCCGGTTCCATACGTAACGCTTGATCAGGGATCGGGCCTGGTCCTCTTCGGTTTGCGTGAGTTGTCCGGTGGGCGTACCCACCCATGTTCCATGCTCGCAGGACCAGATCCGGGCGTGTGTCGCCCCGGCCGCGTTAAGCACGCTTCGCCATGTGCCCAGAGCGGTCATTCTCCAGCCCCCGGCGGGGTTCCAGTGATGCAGATCGATCACGTCGAATTCCCGGTCGGGACCGAGCTGCTGGACCACGTTTTGCAGGAAGGGTTGGACCAGCCCTCCCGTGGTTTGAGCGATCAAAACGATTTTCGCCTCCGGGTCGGCGGCCAAGGCCGCGCCGCGTACCAGACGCACGAATTGGACGTAATCGGCCAAGGTGCGGCCGGTGTTGATCCAATCTTCGATTTCGTTGCCGGCCTGCCAATACTTGACCGCTACTCCCGGGGCTACGTCATCCACTCCATCGCCGTCGTATCGTTCAACCACCGCCCGCACGAAGGTGGTATATGCGGTCGGATAGGCCAGAGGATTGCGTGAAGTACCCCCGCCCGGATGAAACACGCCCAGCCAGTTCACCCCGGCGGGTGAATCGTAGATGTGAGTTACCACCCCGTCCGTATGCATCGCGTTGTCCCAGACGTAGCCTCCCCCCAGCATCGGCTCGATCACATCCCAGATCAATTGAAGATTGCTGCGGGTCCAATGAGCCCCTAATCGAACAAAGTGACCATCCACCCAGTTCCAGTAAGCGTCATCGTCAAAGCCCATTTGTTGCTTGAACCAGTCGTATTCCTGGGCATAAGCGCCAAAGATACCAAATGCTGAATCGGCGTATTCCGCGGCCATGGCGGTATAAGGACTTGTCGCGCAGACCATCGCCCACAGATTCGCCAGAACCACCAATAGTACCATTCGCTGCCTTGGCATTCTGATCCTCCGAAAAGGCCCAAAGAGACATTATTACAGTATAACGTATCTCCTACGCTTATTATTCGCATTTATTGTGTAATTTGATTTTGTCTGATGGGCTTGCATAAGTATTTCAATATCAATGATTTACATTATTATCCGCCTTGGCGGGCTTTGGGGGCGACTGGATAATTATTCATGAAATAACGGCCAGTTGTTTTGTACGGATACCTGCGAATCAGTGGCAAATTGGTCGCGGAAGTCGTTTCCATAGCCGTCGGCTGGATGTGCGGTTCATGTGGGCAAGAGTCAATGGGTGGTTCAGAGTCGCCTTATAGCCACCCTTTGCGTACGTATTCGATGTGTTTTATACGCACGATCCCTCTTTCATTTCATTGCGAGGTCTCATTCAACGCTTTACAATCAGAGTATCCTTCATGGATCCTATCAGCAGGGGCAGGAGCGGTTATGGATCTCTTCGCCGAACAACGACAGGCCGCTTATCACCGGGTTCAACCTTTGCCGGTGCGCATGCGCCCCCGCACGCTCGATGAATTTCTCGGGCAGGAGCATTTTGTCGGGCCGGGCAAGTTGCTCCGGCGCATGTTGGCCGCCGATCGCCTGAGTAGCGCGATTTTCTACGGCCCGCCGGGCACCGGTAAAACCACGCTGGCCCATATCATCGCTCAAGACACGAAAGCCGCCTTCGTCGAACTGAACGCCGCCGGCGTCGGCGTCAAGGAGGTCCGCGAGGTGCTCGAGCAGGCCAAGCAGCGTCTGGCCTCGAACGGACAGCGAACCGTCCTCTTTCTTGACGAGATACACCGTTTTAATCGTGCCCAGCAGGATGTCCTGCTCAACGACGTGGAAAACGGTTTGATTATCCTGATCGGGGCAACGACGGAGAATCCCTTTTTCAGCGTCAATTCGCCGCTGGTCTCCCGCAGTCAGATTTTCCAGTTCCAACCGCTGAGCCGGGAACATATTGCCGCCTTGTTACGCGCGGCGGCGAACGATGTCGAGCGCGGCCTGGGGTGTTTTCGCATCGACTTGACCGATGAGGCCGTCGCCCATCTGGCCGAGACCAGCGACGGCGACGCCCGCCGGGCTTTGCTTGCCTTGGAGGTGGCCGTTTTGTCGCAGTTGGACGAAACCGGCCGGCCGAAAAGCGAGCCGATTCTTGTCGATCTGGCGGTGGCGGAAGACTCCATTCAACGCAAGGCCATCGTGTACGAAGCCACGGGGGATGAGCATTACGATGCGGCCAGCGCTTTGATTAAAAGTATGCGGGGCAGCGATCCGGATGCAGCCGTGTATTGGTTGGCGCGCATGCTGGAGGCCGGCGAAGATCCGCGTTTTCTGGCCCGGCGGATCGCGATTTGTGCCGCCGAGGATGTGGGCAATGCTGATCCGATGGCTCTGGTGGTGGCGAACGCGGCCGCGGCCGTCACCTTGATGGTTGGCATGCCGGAGTGTCAGTTGCCCCTAAGCCAGGCGGCTATTTATATTGCCTGCGCTCCGAAATCCAACGCCTCGGCCGTCGCCATCTGGTCGGCGGCCAAGGATGTTCGGGAAGGGCGTACCCTCCCGGTACCCAAGCACTTGCGGGACAGCCATTACCAAGGGGCGGCCCGGCTCGGTCACGGGGAGGGGTACAAGTATGCCCACGATGGCCAAGAGGGTTTTGTGGTCCAGGATTATCTAGGTGTCGATAAGATATATTATAATCCCACGGATCGGGGCCGCGAGGCGGTCATGCGTGCGTATCTGGAGAAGATTCGTCGCCTGGCAAGCGACGATCGGGCCTCGACGTGATTACCTGTGGCCCAGTTGAAGGAGTGTTCGACACGCCATGGTTAAGAAAGAGCTCCGTAAAAAGCTTCGCGAAATGCTGGCCGCCGTCGAGCCGGCCGCCTTTCACGTCCG
>CAZXSA010000239.1:0-7604 GCA_964642815.1 uncultured Planctomycetales bacterium
GAACGGTCTTGAAGGCCGTCGTCCTGGCCCCCAAAGCGCCGACGGTCATGCGGCCTGCCGCGGCGACCACGCGACAGAGGCGGTCGAAATAGTCCACCTGCCGAGCAAACGTATCCGAACCCGGATGGGTCGCGTGCGGTTGCAAGGTGGTAAACGTGATGCCGTACTGGTTGAACACGTCCATGATCGAAAATTTGCCGCAGAATGCGTCCCGGCGAAACTCCGGGGCCATCCTGTCCAACTCATCGGGATAGGCCTGCACGAGAATCGGCACATGCGCATCCTTCAAGGCGGCCACCGCGCCGTTTTCGTCGCCGAAGTTGGGCAGGCAGAGGATCACCCCGTGAAACTTGCCCCGGTTTCGTTGGAGAAAATCGGCGTAGACGCGCCCCTCCTCCGGAGTCTCCACCGCGCCGTGCCGCGTGGCGTTCTCGTCCAGCATCAGCACGTCATGGCCGAGCCTGGTAAGGGCTTCCCGCATTTCCCGCCTCGCGGTTTTCAGCAGCGTTGCCGGGAAAAAGCCGCGGTTTCCAAAGAAGAGGGCAAAGGTGGTTTTTGGCACCATGTCGTATCTTCCCAAGGGCTTCAGGTTTCAGTCCTCAAATCATGCCATTATGCTGCGCGTATGCGGAATCGTGCCTGGATGGTTTATTCCTTTACGGTAATGCCCCGAGGGGCCAGATCAACAAGGTCCGCGGCCCGCCATCAGGAAGTTCAAAGGGGCCCGGGTAGGGATTGCCCGCGTTTCGTTCCCTGCCGAAATAATCCGTGTCGATACGATACGCCGAACCGTCGGGTTGTACATAAGGCAGGTCAGGGATTGTAGCCTTTCCAAGCAGCGTCGTCGTGACGAGCCGGCGCGGCTGCTCCTCGGCCCATGCCTTGTCGAGGGTGATATGAAGAAGTAATGCATCCTTTCCTTCCTCTAGCTTCATCAGGGGATCAAATTTCGCCGCCACGAGCGGGTGCGGCTCATCCCGACATGGGGAGGCATTTTTAAGAAACACATTACCGGCCATCTGCCCGGGCATCGCCGCCTTGTCGTAGGCCATCAAGCCGTCGTGGTTCACGAACAGGTTGTTGTGGAAGCGATTGTCGCCGCCTGCCGTATGGCGAAGCCCCGCCACCTCCGTGGAATGGGCTTTTTGAAAGGGAGTCTCACGATTCAATTCCGGCTGATGCGTGATGCGGCCGGCAAACAGGTTATGTACGTATGCGCCGCCTTCGGACATGTCTCGCATCGCGATGGGTGAGAGAAACAGATTGTTGTCCACCATGAATGGTCCGTGATTCACCTCGACAAACAGATCTTCATAGGGCCCGTTGTCGTGCAACACATTTCTGGTTACCCGCGTTCCCTGGGTCATCCAGTCCAGCCAGATTCCGCGGCACGTGCGGTAAATGTGATTCCGGCTGATTTCCGTATCAATCGCGGCATGGAACTTGATGCCGGCCATCTCCGCCCCCGAAAAAAGCTGTCGTACGTGAATGTCATGAATGACGTTGCCGGTGATGGTACTAAACGCCGCTCCCAGACTACCCACGATACCCGCCTGTTCACAATGGGCGATCAGGTTGTTACGCACGATATGATGACCGATTTTATCCCTGGACCAGCCGTTTTGCAGGGCGCGCTCGATGGTCTTGACATAACCTTCCGCCCTGTTCTGTGACGTATTGTCATATTGGTCGCCGTACTTGCCGAGGGTGATCCCCACGCAGGTCGAGTAACGAATATCGTTGTTCTCGATGATCCATCCCTTGCTCCAATGGGTGCCAATCAGGCCGATCTGCTCGGCGGTGGGGGGGGCCCAGGGAGTGGCCGCGTGCCTCATCGTAAAACCACGCACGCTGAGGTAATTGACTCCCGGCTTCTCGGGATAAAACACCGCGCGGCGCACATTGATTTCCACCTCCTCCTTGTTGGGATCACTATCCTTGAAGTGCGCCCAGATCGTGGTATTCGTATCGTCCACCTTGGCGAACCATAGCGGGATGTCGCCCGCGGGTTTAAGGACTTCATCCAACTCGGCCGCTTCGGTGAGCCAGTGGCCGGCGAAATAAACCGCCCCGGTATGATGTTCCCGTCCCTTGGGTTTGAACCAGTCCCCTGTAATCAAGTCACGGTATGGGTTGAAGTCACCGAAAAAACTGTTGGGAATAGTGACTTTCCAGGTATCATTCCGCGCCTTCTCCCAGCCCTTGATGATTTCGGATCCCTTGATGACGACCTTTTCGCCGGGTGCCGCTTGGTACACAATGCGTTTCTGGTCGGAATCACCGCCGCGCGGCGGGCTGATGTATTCGCGGTAGACGCCTTCATGGACCGTGATTACATCACCGGGTTGCGCCGATCGCGCGGCCGCGGAGACGGTTCGAAGAGGTTGAGCGATGGTGCCCTCATACGCATCGTTCCCCTTCACGGAAACATGATATTCCCGGGCTGAAGCCGCGGGCAGGATCATGGTCAGGAAAAGGATAATACAGATTGTCTTCATGGCTTGTCTCTGTTTATACGAGTTCTCGTATATCCGGCTACACCGCCGAATCGTGTTCCGCTATTGTCCGGCAACCACTAACCGCTCCCGTTTCTTTTGCCGTAATGTGCCGTACATGGATATCCGATTTTCAGGACTATCCATCTTATACTGTCGTGGTATCGACCAGCATAAGCATCATTTGACCGTATGTGTCGGCATTGAGCAAGGGTCGCCAGCCCGAAGAGAAAGCGAGGGAGACATACCAGCCCGCGGCGCGAGCAAGGATTCCTCTTTACCAGCCCGCAGCGCGAGCAAGGGTTCTCGGGTCTCGGTTCTCGGGGTCTCACCCTGTAATGGGCGACGGACCGCCGGTGTATGCGATGGGGAGAGGGGGAAAAATGGAGAGGGGAGACCGGTAGACGACCTCGGCTACTGGTGTATAATGATTTTGTGGGGTTATGGTAACGCAAAGGGAGGATGCATCATGCGGTTATTACCGACATTGGTTTACGCTTCACTGTTCCTATCCATTACGATCGGAATGTCTCCTGTATGGGCCGGAAACCCGGAGAATGAACGGGCGGAGGCCTATGAGGAAATATACCATCGCATGAATAGGCTTGGGCAGGAGAAAAATCTTGTCGCGTTGGAGGCGATAGCTCAGGAAATTGAACAGCGATGGGGGAAAACCGATATCGAAATGTATGCAAGCTGCATGCATAAGCTATCGTGTGAATTGGGATCCCGGGAATTCAAGGAAATGAACAAAGCACGCGGGCTTTCTCAAACCTTAGCCATGAAAGCTTTGGAAAAATCAGATCAGATACCCCTCGATCTTATGTGTCAATTGGTACAAACGGTTCAACCCTATTATGATGCTGGGGGTAAAAAGCTGGAGGGACAAGACTTTGCTCGACTTCGCCGCGAACAGATGCGGCTTTGGTTACACGCCTGGCAACGCATAGAGAAAACAATCGATAAAAATTGGAATCCTGACGATATGCCGTCAATCAATGTTCCCCCACCCCCCGGAGTACCCGGGATGGCGGGTATGTCTCCCGATGGCATCAAAGATCCCCAACAGCGTGCGCAGTATGTGGCCGCCATTGAAGCCAATCGTAAGAAGGCCGAAAGATGTAATGAACAAATGACAGCGCGTAGATTGAAGGAGCATTGGGTTAAGTGGGCACAAAGACATATCTTCTATGTTTACATGGAGCCGCCCGACGCGAAAGATGAACTTAAACAACTCTTGGATGAATATGGAATTGACGCGGAAACCAGTACGATATTGCTGGATGCAATAGAGAAAAAGGAAATGCCCAAACACCTTGAAATTATCAACACGACACAACCCGCGACGCGGCCGGAGTGAATGACAGAAAACACGGATCGCACAGGGACATTCGTTGGAGCGGTCGCGCTTCCCCCGTGTATTTTATTTGCCATTTTTGGGCCACACCGATTTGCGGAATGAAGCAACGCCCGCCAGCAGTCCCGAAAGGATGGGCAAAATCCAACCGATCAATGTACCCCATGGCCCGATTCCCTCGAAAATGTTCCGCAGCAAGAAACCGAGGATGAGCGTGACGACCGCGAAGACGAACAGGCCGCCAATAATACCAACCACAACGCGAGCCGCCATTTCCTCGCTCTCCTGAAAGACCCTTAAACGCCACCCGACGAAGGCCGGGCCGGCTCGATCATTATAACCATCCGTGGCGTGACCATAAGTGCTTGCCATTTGGCCCGATTGGCCTCGACGGCTATACTAAGAGTATGCTGACTCAGGTGCCTTTACCCGCGAAATACCAAACGCTCAGCCTTGAACAGATGGCCGAGCGGATCACCGCGCATAAACGGGCTCTTGGTGAACGGCTGGTCATCCTCGGCCACCACTACCAGCGCGACGACGTGATCCGGTTCGCCGATTTCACCGGCGACAGCCTCAAGCTCAGCCAGCTCGCCGCTCGGCGGAAAAACGCCGAATTCGTGGTTTTCTGCGGCGTGCATTTCATGGCCGAGTCGGCCGATATCCTCACGGACGACAGCGTTCAAGTCATCCTTCCCGACCTGACCGCCGGGTGCAGCATGGCCGACATGGCGACCCTCGATCAGGTCGAGGAGGCCTGGGCCTACTTTACCGACATCACCGGCGAAAAGATCATCCCTATCACCTATGTGAACAGCGCGGCGTCGATCAAGGCCTTCTGCGGCCGTCATGACGGGGCCTGCTGCACCAGCAGCAACGCCCGGCGCATCCTCGAATACGCCCTCGATCAGGGCGATAAGGTGCTTTTCCTGCCCGACCAGCACCTTGGGCGTAACACGGCCTACGCGATGGGCTGGCCGCTGGAAAGCATGGTCGTCTACGGTCCGGACGACAACGATTTTTCCGACGAGCAGATCCGCCAGGCCAAATTCATCCTTTGGAAAGGGTTCTGCAGCGTCCATCAGTACTTCACATCGGAGGACTGCGATCTGGTCCGCCGGACGGACCCGGACCGCAAAATCATCGTCCACCCCGAATGTGCCTGGGAAGTGGTCCAGAAAGCCGATCTGGCCGGCAGTACGGAATACATCATCAAGGTCATCAGTGAGGCCCCGGACGGCTCGCGTTGGGCCGTCGGTACGGAGATCAACCTGGTCCAGCGTCTGATCGAGCGGAACCTCGGCCGCAAGGACATTCGCCTGCTCGGCAAGCCGCAGTGCCTCTGCACGACCATGTTTCGTATCGACCTGCCGCACCTGCTGTGGTGCCTTGACGAGCTGGCCGCCGGCCGGGTGGTCAACCGGATCACCGTCGATCCGTCCACCCGCCGCGATGCCCTGCTGGCTCTTCAGCGGATGCTCGATCACGTCCACGCCGAGCCGGTCGCGGCGAAATGATTCCCTAAATAAATCAATAATTCAAACATTTCTGCATCGTTCGTCCACCGGGGGGTATGGATTTTTTTAACGCAGCCGTTATCATGCCTGCTCCTCTGGGGAGCGGTGTACGTGATCCTGATTATTCCTGCGACCCCAGCCAGGCGCCTCAGGCGACGGGTCCGAAGAACTCGGCCAAGTGGACCGGGCGGGCTTATTTACAGCCTGGGATGCCTCGGGAATAACCGCATAACCATAACAACGACAAACAGAAGGGAGCTTGAGGTATGCCCAAGCGGCAAAAGAAAATCTGGGTGATCTCCGGCACGCACTGGGATCGGGAATGGCGTTACACGGCCGATCAATCCCTGCTTCGCCTGATGGAGTTGATGGACGACCTGCTTTCGATCCTGGAAAAACACCCGGAATTCAAGTGTTTTCTGCTCGACGGCGGGACCATCGTGATGGAGGATTACCTGGCGATTCGGCCGGAGAACGAAGAGCGTCTGCGCAAGTTGATCGCCAAGGGTCAGATCGCCACCGTGCCGTGGTACACGCTGCCGGAAATGAACATCGTGGCCCCGGAGGCCCTGATTCGCAACCTGATCATCGGCAAGCGCATGGTCGATCACTTCGGCGCCCAGACCAAGACCGGGTACACGGCCACCTCCTACGGGCAGATTTCCCAAATGCCACAGATTTACGACGGGTTCGGCCTGAAGACCGCCCTGACCTATCGCGGCACCAACAAGCATCAGGTAGCCCCGATCTGCAACTGGCAAAGCCCTGACGGTACCAGCATCTACCTGATTCGCTGCTTCGACGAAGTCACCCGGACCAACTGGTTCTTCTTCACGCACTACATGTTGGTGTTGAACAAGCTGCCCCGCGATTTGCGTCCGCAGTACGACCCGGTGAACCTGCCGGTCCACATGGCCGACGAGACCATGTACGAAGTCGGGCACCAGATGACCTGGGAAAGCTTCGACTTCAACAAGGATCCTCAGGCCTTGCGTAAAGCTCTCGACATTCTGGTCAAGCAGGCCGGCCCGCAGGCCATCGGCGAGCATATCCTCGCCTTGGACATGGAGGATAACGCCACGCCGTACGTCAACCTGCCCAAGCTGATCGGCGCGTTGAACGAGGTGCAGGACGAATACGAACTCGTGCTCGACTCGATCGACAACTATACGGACGCCATCGTCGAGACGGTCAAGGACAAGTCGGTGCCCGTGCATAAAGGCGAGATGCGTTACACCGCGATCGAGGTCGGCTTCAATGCGCTGCTGGGTACCGTGCAATCGTCGCGGATGATCCTCAAGCTGCTCAATAACGAGGCCGAGCGCGACCTGATCGCCGTGGCCGAGCCGCTGTCCAGTCTGTCGGCCATGCTGGGCGACCAGTACCGTCGCAGCCTGTTGGACCGGGGCTGGCTCGACCTGCTGAAAAACCATGCCCACGACAGCATTTGCGGGGCGGCCATCAACGAGGCCCACAAGGACATGCCCACCCGCTTCCGGGCGACCTGGGCCCTGGCCCGCGAGTGCAGCCGGCGTTCGTGTGAGTACATCTGGTCCAAGCTGGACACGGCCAAGAGCTTCAAGGAAGACGATATCACCCTGACCTTCTTCAACACCACGCCGGTGGCCCGCAAGGCCGTCGTACCTCTTATTCTGGACACGCCCATGCCGCGCGGCGAAAGCATCTACGTCGAGGCCGTCACCGGAGCGGGCCCCGTTCTGGACGACGCCGAGGAGCACAAAGTCGTCAGCTACGACTACTTCGATACGCTCGACGAGCAGGGCAACAAGGTGGCCGCCAAGGTACTTGAAAAAGAGACCACCCACGTCGAGGCCGAACGCAAGCTCGATTCCAACGCGATTTCCTATAAGGTCGTTCGCCACCAGATGCTGATGGAAGTGGATGTGCCGCCGATGGGGTATCGCACCTACGCGATTCGCCCGCGGCCGCGCAATTATATCCCCGATCCCAAGCCGGCCGGCGATCGGCTGCTTATTGCCCAGACCGGCGGCGTTCTGGAAAACGAGTACCTCAAGGTGCAGATCAATCCTAACGGCACCTTCGACCTGACCGACAAGAAGACCGGCCGCCAGAGCAAGTCCATGCACTATTTCGAGGACAACGGCAGCCTCGGCAACGCCCATCAGTATCGCACCCCGATGCGCGACTTCACCGTCAGCAGTCTGGGTTGCTCGGCGGCCGTCACCCTTGAGGAGAACAATGCTCTGCGGGCCC
>CAZXSA010000240.1:0-7594 GCA_964642815.1 uncultured Planctomycetales bacterium
CGCAAGGATGACTCCTGGGTGACACGCACGGCGGTGGCGAAGACCTCGGGCGCGACGTCGGCCTTGGTTACCACGCCCTGACAGAGTCCGGAGCCGTCGCGTATGATCAGGAAAGCCACTTTGCTGCCAACCCGCGAGTTGTACAGCCAGCCGGCCAGAGTGACGGTTTCGTCCACGTGCTCATTCAGTTTGGAAATCGTGACGGTTGTACTCATGGTCTCCACCATTGCATGTAACTACTATTAGCCAATAATCGCGCCATGATAAGCCATTCGATTACCAAAGGGAAATAACCTTCATGCGAAAGCCCAAGGGGAAATTGATTGAGCCTTGGATAAAAAGTCCCTATTGATTCCGAACGGATTCAAGATAAGAATTTCTAATGTTATGGTGGATGGATATGGCGGCCGGGGAACATATTCCGCTGTGTGGTGTGTCCCTATATGGTCAGTTTGAGGAGATATCAAATGCGTAGCCGGTTGCGATTCGTGTTTTTAACGAGCGTGTTTGTGAGTGGTCTATTGGCCGGATGGGGTTGCGCGGGGCAAGGTACATTGAAGCCCGCCGGGCGGACGGCTGAGGAGCGGGCTCGGCTGGTGAAACCGGGTCTGTTCGGCAACAACGCGGCCGCCGACCGCCTGCGGCGAGTGTTCGATTTTCGCAACGAGCAGATTATCCGCGAGGATCGGGTGGTCGGTACGGTGTTCATGGGCGATTCGATCACCGAGTTCTGGCAATTGAACGCTTACTTTTCATCCGGCGAGGGGATCATGGTCAATCGTGGAATTGGCGGAGATATCACCCCGCACATGGCCGCCCGTTTCGAGGCCGACGTGATTCAACTCCGGCCGCGTAATGTGGTCATTATGGGCGGTACGAACGATGTTTTTTTCATGCTCGGCCAGAAGAAGCCGGATGCGGAGATCATCGAGTCGGTCTGTGCATCGATCGCATCGATGCTGGATGCCGCCCGGTCGGCGGGAATCAACGTGCTGCTTTGCTCGATTACTCCAACCAACTCGGACCGGGCGGATCATACCGGCAAGTCGCGGATCATTCCCCCGCTCAATGAACGATTGAAACAGCTTTGCGCCGAAAAGGGCTGTATTTACGTGGATTACGCGATGGCCTTGAGCGATGCGGATGGAAACCTTCGCAAGGATCTGGCCGACGACGGCTTGCACCCACACTGGAAGGGTTATGCCATCATGGCCCGCGTATTGCGGGAGACGGCCGCCGCTCACGGCCTGCGTTTGTGATTCGCGACCTGAACGGATATCATTTAGAGTGCATCCTAAAATCGGTGTGGCACCGGCGTCTCGCCGGTGCTCTTCAGCCCGGAAGGGCCGAGGCTATGGGGTTTTAGGACGCACTCTTAAATAGGTCCACGAAGAAAGGAAAGCGTCATACCAGCAAATTGTCCAAATCCACAGGGTTGTGGCAGACGTGGGCCACTTTCCCTATTGTGTGGATCTATTTAATCACGTTCAAAGATGGAATCACGATTAACGGAGGAGGTATCATGACGAACGGAGTCACCCGCAGGGAATTGATTGGAACGGCGACCGCCGGTGCGGCCTTCGGAGGGCTTTTTTATCCGCGTTTTGCGGCGGCGTGGGCGGCCGGAGCTGCTTCCGGCGAGGAATTGCCGACAACGCGGATTCGCAAAGTCTACGTGGCCAAACCTAAACCATCCTGGCCCAAGCCGACCCTTGTTCATGAAGAAGAGATCAAGCGGATCGACGGCATCCTGGCGGAGATGGAAAAAAAGATGCCCGGGATCACGTTTGAAGGCGGCGAACTGTATAAGGCCGGCGAAACATTGCCCGATTCGGTGGACGCCTTGGGGCGGCCCGACGCCCTGTTGATTATCAACATTACGTCGGGGGCGAACGGGGTGATCAATCAATTGCTGAAACTGCAACTGCCGACGATTATGTTTTTCCCGCCTTACAGCGGTCACGCCTGGTGCGGAATGCCGGATATGCTGCAAATCAACCCGCGGACCATCTGCCTGTCGACGAGCGAATACGGTGAAATCGCCACGGCGTGCAATCTGGCCCGGGCCATGCGGCTGTTGCGAGACACCCGCATTCTTCACGTTTATGACCAGCCGTTCTATAAGCCCGATTTGCTGGCGGCGTTCAAGGAACGCTTTGGTGTTAGTGTATTGCATGTCGGGACGGACAAAATGGATGCGGCCTACCAGTCGGTTCGGGAGGAAGATGCCCGCAAGGAGGCCGCCGCATTCATCAAGAGTGCCCGGAAAGTTGTTGAACCCTCGGAAGAGGAGATTGTCAAATCATTCCGCCTTTACCTGGCCATGCGGAAGATGCTGGCCGATGAAAAGGCCCAGGCGATCACCATGCCCTGCCTCGGTTTGTTCGCGCAAAAGAAACTGCCGGCCTACCCCTGCCTTGGGTTCTGTCGATTAAATGATGTGGGGTTGACCGGGGTATGCGAAGGCGATGTACTCTCGACCATCACTCAGTTGATGTTTACCTACGCCTTTGGGGTGCCGGGGTTCGTGAGCGATCCGGTGATTGACACATCGAGAAATGAGGTGATCCATGCGCATTGCGTGTCGGCCACCCGGATGGATGGACCGGACGGGCCGCAGGCACCCTACATCATTCGCAGCCACATGGAGGACAACAAGGGCGCTTCCTTGCAAGTACAAATGCGCGTCGGACAAGTGATTACCTGCGCTAAGATGCTCGACCCCGAAACCATGCTGATTTCCACCGGCACCATCACCGATAACCCCGATGTTGACCGTGGTTGCCGCACGAAAATCACCACCAAGGTGGCCGACGCCCGCAAGCTGCTGGATAACTACATCGGCGGCCTGCACCGGGTGATCTGCTACGGGAATCGTACCCAGGACATCGAGCACCTGGGGGTGTTGATGGGTTTCAAGGTGGTCGAGGAATGTTGAGTCAATCGGTTACCGGATTTTGTTTTCCTGATTATGCGAGAATATTGATTTATGACCCATCGTGAGCGCGTGCTAGCCGTCCTGAATTATCAACCCTACGACCGGATGCCCGTCGTCCATTTCGGTTTCTGGAAAGATACCATGAACAAATGGGTGGCCGAGGGGCACATCCGCCAGGACGAGGCGGACAATTGGATCGACCGCATCCCGGTGGACACCATCGCCCAGAAGCTTGGCTTCGATTTCAACTGGTATCGGGCCGTCGCCATCAATGCCTTTCTGCGTCCTCCATTCGAGGAAACCATACTTGAGGAGCTGCCCGACGGTTTCCAGAAAGTACGCGATCAGCTTGGGGCGGTCGTTCTCCGTAAGCCGGGGACCACTGGTATCCCCGCGGAGGTCGATCATACGCTCAAGACCCGGAAAGATTGGGAAACGCACTACAAGCCGCGCCTGCAATACAGCGATGAACGCATCCACGATGCCTTGATTCAGGTTAATGATCGCCTGGTCCGCTACGATGAGGGCGGGCTGGACTTTTTGCGACGTGACGAGCGGGAATACCATTATGGAATCTTCTGCGGCAGCCTGATCGGTATCATTCGCAACGTGGTCGGCCTGACCGGCCTGACCTATATGTGCATGGATGACCGGCCGCTGGTCAACGAGATGATCGATACGGTGGGAGAGCTTTGTTACCAGTGTCTGAACAAGGTGTTGGCCGACGGGGCCCGGTTCGATTTCGCGCATATCTGGGAGGACATCTGCGGCAAGAACGGGCCGCTGATCATTCCGGCCATTTTCGAGGAGCAAATCTGCCCGCACTACAAACGTATCACCGACCTGCTGCGGCGGCACGATATCAATCTTGTTTCGCTCGATTGCGACGGCTGGATCGACAAGCTGGTGCCGTTCTGGCTGGCCAACGGGGTGAATATCATGTTCCCGATCGAGGTGGGTACCTGGAATGCGAGCCTCGCCCCCTGGCGGGAAAAATACGGGCGCGAGCTGCGCGGGGTGGGTGGCATGGACAAGCGGGTGTTCGCCCGGGATTTCGCGGCCATCGACGCGGAAATTGAACGGCTCCGCCCACTCATCGACCTCGGCGGCTACATTCCCTGCCCCGATCACCGTATCGCCCCGGACGCCGAATGGGACAACGTTCGCTACTATTGCGATCGCCTTCGGGAAGTGCGTAGAGGATAATATCTGTCTATCAGAGACCTGTCGCTTATCGTCCGACAATTGTATATAATTGGCGCATACCTTATTGGGTCGCTTTCATCGACGCCTGATGAACCGGGACAGAAAAGATCATGCTCATCAATAGCGATAAGCCTCATCTTTGGAAACGAGATATTGCTAGGTCTGTTGATCTCTTTAACGAATGGTTTATTCGTTTCGCCCCGAAGGCATATCGCGACACGCGAGAGAAAACGACCGGCCATGTCGAGAATACGCTTGCGGCGACCAAGGACTTGGCGGATATTACTCCATCCGCACTAAAAGCTAAACCTGAAATACTAGCAACGCTCCGAATGGCGACCTGCCCGCCCCTCGCGCGGGACCGCCTGATTGGTTTAGCCTCCGCCAATGTCAATCTTGTTCACAAACTGGAGAATGGGACACTTCCCGTTCGCATGGATAACCTTGCCCTCGACGCGCAACTCGGACATGTTTGTGATGTGATCCGCCAAATGCTCGATAAAGACATTTTCCCGTGGATAGAGGTCCAATCGAAACCAACGGCCGACGAGCGGTACCGTGCTGCCACGATAGTGGCTGATCGGTTATGTGGGGCGGTGGCTGATCCAATTATTCGGAATGCCCAGGAACGACGCCAGTTGGATTGTATTAAAGCGTTTCTCGAAAAGAGAGGCTACCGGCTCCAGTCACCACCGACCGGACAACCTCCGATGCGAATGGAACCAGGTACCTTCAGTTTCCGAACAAACCTTATAGTTGGAGACAAAACGCATAAGATCCGAATTCCGATCGATGTCATGATTCAGCCAAGCAAGCCGTCAAGGAATCGGATGCCGATACTGATTGAGGCTAAATCCGCGGGGGATTTCACCAATACCAATAAACGGCGTAAGGAAGAAGCCACCAAAGTACATCAAATCCGTGCGGCGTACGGCGAACGATCGCGCTTTCTGCTTTTCCTTTGTGGTTATTTTGACTCAGGTTATCTCGGTTACGAAGCCGCCGAGGGCATCGATTGGATATGGGAACATCGCATCGGGGATTTAGCCAAATTGGGCATTTAATCATGATCGACATTCGGGGCATCGAGAACCAGCGAAAAACCGAGCAGATACGTCTCGATACATTCAAGGACGCAAAGGAACGTAATCGGCTAGGCCAGTTTGCAACGCCCCCCGCTCTTTCTCTGGAAATCGCTCGTTATGCACATAGCCAATGGGGTAATCGTGGGCCCGTGCGCTTTCTCGATCCGGCGATGGGTAGCGGTTCTTTTTACGGCGCGTTTCTACAAGCCTTTCCCCGCGACATTATTGAAAGCGCTTGCGGGGTGGAAATTGATCCTTTATTCGCCCGCTCCGCCAACCAATTATGGAGTTCAACCGGTATTCGAGTTGTCGAAGCTGATTTTACGTCCCTTGTACCGGACCCCCGCTTCAATCTCATTCTGACCAACCCGCCTTATGTTCGACATCACCACATCGCGGCTGATGACAAGGATCGCTTACGAAGTTTAGCCTATCGGCTGGCCGGAGTACGACCGAGTGGTTTATCCGGGCTATATTGCTATTTCCTGTTGCTGACGCACGCCTGGATGACCAAGAATGCTCTTGCTATTTGGCTTATTCCCTCTGAATTCATGGATGTCAACTATGGACATGCGGTTAAACGCTATCTTACCGAACGCGTAACCTTAATGCGGATTCACCGCTTTGACCCTCGGGACATGCAATTTGATGATGCCCTCGTCACTTCGGCGGTCGTTACCTTTGTGAATCACGTTCCTCCCCCTGACCATTCCGTCCATTTCAGCTATGGTGGAACCTTGGTGTCACCTTCGCTTTCCGAGAATGTTCCACTTGCCGAATTGAGACAAATTTCTAAATGGACCTCGCTTCCGCATGCCCGGATTGCGCCAGACAATTCGACAGTCCGCTTGGCTGATCTGTTTGTGATCAAACGTGGGTTGGCAACCGGATCGAACTCATTCTTTATCCTTCCCCGAAAAGATGCTATTGAGCGAGGCATTCCGTCCCAGGCTCTTAAGCCCATTTTGCCGAGCCCGCGCTATCTTGACACAAGCATCATCGAGGCGGATTCGGATGGCTGGCCTATCTTACCTGAACCTCTGGCTTTGATAGATTTTGCGATGCCGGAAAATGAGTTGCAGCGTCGATATCCTGCATTTTGGGCCTATCTTGACTCCGGCCACCAAAAAGGGATTCATTGTGGTTATCTGACCAGTCGACGTACTCCATGGTATTCCCAGGAACAACGACTCCCCGCTCCATTTCTATGCACGTATATGGGACGCCAAAGTAGTTCGGCCAAGCCATTCCGATTCATATGGAACAAGTCCCGAGCGACGGCCGCCAATGTGTATTTACTACTTTATCCGCGTTTGGGCTTGATGCGCGTTCTCAATGATCGTCCATGTGCCACGGAAAGCGTATTTCATGCCCTTAATCAACTTAGTATCCAACAAATGATCTGTAATGGTCGAGTTTATGGGGGCGGGTTGCATAAATTGGAACCCCGGGAGCTCGGTAATCTTTCGGCGGTTCATATTGCCGAAGCTGCGGGTATTGATATTGAATCATACAACATTGTCTGTCCTACCAAACAGATGGAATTCTCCTTTTAATCTTCGGCATTGGAGAATAGTAACCATTTGCTGGTGTGGAAATCATCATAGCAGAACGATATTCTTCCGTTTCAATTCCTCGCGCATGGCCTCCGGCCAGATGCTGGCTTGGACTTCGCCGACGTGGGCTTTGCGCAGTAAAAACATGCACAGCCGCGATTGGCCCAACCCACCGCCGACGGTCTGCGGCAATTCGCCGGCCAGCAGGCGGCGATGGAACATTAGCTTGATCCGGTCCTCGCAGCCTCGGACGGCCAGTTGCTGCCGCAGCGATTCGGCGTTCACGCGAATACCCATCGAGGACAACTCGAAAGATCGTTCGAGAACGGGGTTCCAGACGAAGAGATCGCCATTGAGGCCGGGGCCGAGTTCGGTCGGGGTGATCCAATCGTCATAATCCGGGGCCCGGCCGTCATGCGGCTTCCCGTCGGGCAGGCCCGCTCCGATCCCGATAAGGAAAACCGCTCCATATTCGCGGCAAATACGATCCTCGCGTTCGCGTGGGGACAGATCGGGGAAACGTTCCTGCAGTTCCTTGGTATGCACGAAACGGATTTGATCGGGCAGGACCGGCTTGATGGTGGAATACTCGCCGGCGACGTATTGCTCGGTCTGAAGAATCACGGCGTAGATTTTTTCGACGATCTCGCGCAGGAAGGCCAGGGTCCGCTGCTCGGGCAACATTACCCGCTCCCAATCCCATTGATCCACGTAGATCGAATGAATGTCGTCGAGGATTTCGTCCGGACGAATGGCGTTCATGTCCGTATAGATGCCCTCGCCGGGGGCGAAGCCGTAGTCGGCCAACG
>CAZXSA010000241.1:0-7540 GCA_964642815.1 uncultured Planctomycetales bacterium
TCGCGCCCGAGGTCTTCGCCACCGCCGTGCGTGTCACCCAGGAGTCATCCTTGCGCATTACCGGCCGGGTCCACGCCGACGAACGGGCCGTCGGCGGATACGAACTGCACGTGACCGACCTGGAAGTCGTGCATCCGTCCGCCGATTTTCCCATCACTCTCAAGGCTCACGGCCATGATTTCCTGTTCAAACACCGCCATCTATGGTTACGCTCCCGCCGGCCCACGGCGATCATGAAAATCCGCCACACGGTCATCGACGCCGTCCGCCGGTTTTTCAACGACAACGGTTTTACCCTTGTGGATACGCCCATCTTCGCCCCGTCGGCCGGCGAAGGGGCTCAGACCTTGTTTTCCGTCGATTATTTCGGCGAGCCGATGTATTTGGCCCAGACCGGTCAGCTCTATCTTGAATCTGCGGCGATGGCCTACGGCAAAGTCTACTGTTTCGGCCCAACCTTTCGCGCCGAAAAATCCAAGACCCGCCGACACCTCACCGAATTCTGGATGGTCGAACCGGAAATCGCCTATGCGGAACTGGACGACGTGATGGCCGTCGCCGAGGACTTCGTGTTCACGATCGCGCAACGTGTCCTGAAGGACCATCGTGCCGACCTGGAATTTCTCGGTCAGGATGTCGCCATTCTCGAACGCATCCAGAAACCGTTCCATCGTCTGACCTATTCGCAGGCCGTGGATATTCTGCACGGTCCGCGGGCCAAGGAACTGCTTGAGAAAGACCTGGCCGAAAAAAACGCTCGGATCGAGGAACTGCAGAAATCCATACCGGCCAAGGAGGAAGAGCGCGATCGGCCGGGCGTGAAGAAGCATCGCCAGGAACAGTTGGCCGCCGAGGTGATTACCGAACGCGAGGAGCTGGCGGACTTGCAGGAGCAGGTCAAGAATATCCCCGCCCACATGGAACTGGCGGCCGGTTTCGAGTGGGGCAAGGACCTGGGCGGCAGCGACGAAACCATCATCTCGCGACTGCACGATCGTCCGGTGTTCGTAACCCATTACCCGCGCGGGTGCAAGGCCTTCTATATGAAGCAGGATCCGCATGACCCGCGGCTGGTCAAGAATTTCGATCTGCTGGCCCCGGACGGTTACGGAGAGATCATCGGCGGTTCGCAGCGGGAGGACGATCTTAACGTTCTTCTGGAGCGAATGAACGAGGAAGGCCTGGCCACCGAACCCTACGAGTGGTACCTGGACCTGCGCCGTTACGGCAGCGTACCGCACGGGGGTTTCGGCCTGGGTATCGAACGGACGGTGGCGTGGCTTTGCGGCCTCAGGCATATTCGCGAGACGATCGCGTACCCCCGCCTGATGGGCAAGGTGTACCCGTAACCAACGGCCACTTCCGAATCTCACCCGACCGGCGGGAACGCCACCAGGCGGGCATCTGGCCTCGGCAACCAACTTGGGGTACATTATTCGCGGAGGTTCACCAAAAGGGAGATAAACGGTGTCCAAGGTTAATCCCAAGCTGCTGCGTATAGGCATTTTCTATGACGGTAATTTCTTTTACCATGTAAGCAATTACTACCGGTACGCTCATCCGCGCAAACAACGGATATCCATCCCCGGACTCCATGAATTCATTCGGCAACATGCGGCCGAGCTCGAGGGCATCAACGAGCACTATGCCCAAATCGTGGATGCCCATTTCTTTCGCGGTCGCTTATGGGCGAAAGAGGCTGACGCCCGTCAGCAGCTCTACAACGAGCGTGTCTTTGACGACATTCTCATGGCCGAGGGGATCGTCACGCATTACCTGCCGATCCCGCACAAGACGGAAAAGGGGATCGACGTCTGGCTCGCCCTGGAAGCTTTCGAACTGGTGGTCTACAAGCATTTCGATGTCCTGGTCCTGATCGCCGGGGATTCCGATTTCATCCCCCTGGCCCGCAAGGTCAACTCGCTCGGTACGCGCATGATGGTGCTCGGCTGGGATTTTAAGTTTACTGACGATTATGGGCAGGAACGCGAGACGGTCACCTCGACCCGCCTTCTGGACGAAGTGACCTACCCGGTCATGATGCATCAGATCATTGATGATAAGGCCCGGCGCGATGACCTGTTGATTAAAAACCTCTTCGTCGAGCCGAAAGAACCCCCACCGGTTTCGCCGTCGTCCACCCTGGATGAGGAACCTTTCGAAACAACCGCGGACACCGACCAGACCAGGTACGAAGGCGAATTACTTAAACTATGCGACGGCTTTGGATTCATTCGTTGCCGTCAGTTTCCGAACAACGCATTCTTCCACTGGTCCTCGCTGACCAACAAGGATTTCGCCGAACTGCAAACGGGGCAGCGCGTCCGGTTCATCGCCCTTGAAGGCGAAAAAGGGGCCGTTGCCCGCGATATCGAAGTCCTCGATTAAACGAAACGTCGCTCGCGGCTTCTATTGCGCGTTGGCCTCGCCATATCCGCGAATGGTCCCATCGGTCAGGACGACAAAAATCCGCCCATCGCGATCGACGGCCAGCCCCCACGGCACGGTGGGCGTCCATTTTCGCGTGGACCATAACTCCTTACCGCCGGCGAGGTCGAAGGCCACCAAGTGCTCCGGGGTGCTTACCAGTACCGCGTTTTTACCCACCGCGACGGCCGTGCTGTCCGCGCATTCCTGAGTCCAAGTCGGTTGTACCGGCAACTCCAGCTTGCCCCAGGGCGATATGCGATAACCCTCGAATTTCTGTTCGTTCACGCAGCGATTTAATACGTCGTTTGCAACCCGCGGCGTGCAAATAAGCTCTTTGTTGTTCTCCCAGAAGATATGGCGATCGCCCGCTTGGGCCACCGAAACCTTCTTAACCATCCAATCGTCAAAAACCACGTTGTTCGCGTCCACATAATAAGGTTGTCCGCAAGCCACCACGCGATCGCCCACCTTGAACAACTCCCATCCGCGCGGACTGATGGATTCACACAAGTTGAGCGATTCCAGGTTCGTATTCAGACACCGACCGTCGGCCAGATCGTAAACCGCCGGGGACACCGCGTTACCGCCGGCCAGGTAAAGCTTGTCGTCGTTGATCAACATGTGTCCCTGCACGCTGACGCCGCTTTGACCGGCCGGCGCCAGATGGCCGGAGGTATTGTTCTGCCACTTAATGCGCCCGGTCTCCGCATCGAGGGCGTAAACGTGGGTGCCGTCGTAATTGACGATGCCCGCGGCCACGTAGACGATACCCTTCTCCACCAAAACGCCGGCGGCCGCCGGCCAGGTCGATAGCAGGGAACCGTAAACCGGGATCTTTCGCTCACGCGGCGCAACGCGGAAACGCCAGAGCTGTTCGCCGTTCAGGGCGTTCAGGCAATAGACCCACCCATCGCCGGACCCGACATAGGCCCGTCCGTTCCAGAGCGTCGGGGGCAGACGAATCGCCCCCCCGGTATACGCTTTCCAACGCAGTGCGCCCGTGGTGGCATCCAACGCTCGAACGATGCCGTCACTCGCCCCAAGATAGACCATGTCGTACGCCGCCACCGGAGCCGTGGGGATGGTCGAGGATGCCTTGGTTTCCAAATTGACCATCCACAGCTTATCGATCCGTCCCGGGATGGTTACCTCACTGGCGGCCGTACATTGATTGTTCGCCCGGAAGGTAGGCCAGTCCGCCGAGTTCAATACATCCACGTTATTCGGCGGGGAACCGGGGCCTTTTTCCAGACGCTCCGCGTCCCGCGCCGGCTGGGAAAAGTCAAAATCGCCCGCCGGCCCCAGGGCGGTATACCCGTAAAGCGTTAGTTGGCAATCGCAGCACCACGGACCCCAGTGCAACATGCCATTGGCGATCACCACCCCGTCAAAACACGCCGGGCGCATCGGAGACAGATATTGCAGGCTCCCATCGGCCAGATGGAAACGCCAGGATCCCCCCATCGCCCGCGAGAAAATCCCGTCGGTGGACGCCGTTACTCGCGTGCAAGCCCGCCGACTCATATCGTAACTCGCCAGCTCCGCGCCGGTCAGCGGATTAAACTTCTTGCTGCGCTGATCGGACTTCTCGTCAAGATGGGCCCGCCATGGACCACTCACGCCGTACAAGGCGTCGTCGAAAATAATGAGTTGGTAATTACTGTAAGGATTGGACCAGAGCAGTCGGCCATCCTCCGCGGAGAGGGCGATCAGTTTGTCAACTTGCGGACCGGCGAAGTACAACACCTTGTCACTGCATCGCGCATAGGCCGTCGTTCGCCAGTTGGTTACCCAACTCTGTCGCTGCTCCAGATATTTTCCCAATACATCAAACAGGCGTGGGTCGTTTTGCGGCGTCTTGCGCCAGAGGATTTTGCCGTCTTGGGCATCCAGACAGCCCACGTAACTCTTGAAACGATGGAAGAAGATTCGCCCGTTTTTCATGCAAACCGCGCGGGTATCGATCGGCTCATCCTCGCGGTAAACCCAGAGCGGGGTTTTGGTTTTCAAATCGATCGCCACGATACATCGACCGAAACCCCATTCGTGTTGGGGTTGATTGTAGCCCCGGGAGATGGCTTCCCAAGGCCAGCCGTGCGCCTCCCGACCCCATTTCTCCACGGAATCCTTCAGTTCCTGTTCCCCGATGACCGCGTAGAGCACGCCGTTCTCCAGGGCCATCCATTTCCAGAACGTGCCGCCAACCTTGTCCGCCGGCGGGGCAATCTCGTCCAAGATCTTCCCCGTAGTCGTCTCGTAAACCTTACAGGAACGGTCATCGCCGACATACAGCCGGTCCGGCGTGGCGATCATCGTGTTGCGGTGAACCATGATGCCCGGAGTCAGCGGCCGGCTCCAAAGCATGGTCCCGTTGTATCCGTTGAAAGCGGCCAGCGTATTCAGCATGGATTCTTCCCGCTTGTGGAAGGCGACGTTGCCAAAGGCCTCGAAATAACGACCGGCGGAGGCAACCACGTTGGTGGGCGCCGGCGAGAAACGCGGACCGGCCAGAAACTGAGTCAGGTACGGCGCGCGGGCCAGTCGATCCGTGGATACGGGATTGTTGTCCGGTCCATGATAGGGATGACTCCAATCGTCGATCCCTTCCGGCAGCGGTTTGACAATTTCACGATCGCCCAGCAGGGCCTTGCCGTTTGGGCATAAGACGCGTAACACTTCCGTCTCGGGTGCGTCGGCCGGCGCAATCACCGCATCCGCCAGATGGTCCGCCAAATGCAAGTTCCGCGGATCCCCCCGGTCGATAAATATGCGCGTACCGAGCAGGCCGACCTTTTCGGCCGCCTGCCGCGCGTCCCGCGTCGCGTCTTCGTCGCCCAGTTGAACATAGACGAGAAACTCGCTGACCCGGGCCAGATCGACGGCCAGGGCGACGTGGTCCTCGCCCAGGACTACACAGATACCACGTTTGGTACCGATCTGTTCGAGAATCCGTTCAACACTCGGTGACGCCTTGACTTGGCCGCAGGTTCCTAACAGCAAGGCCAGACCGACGCCCGTCAACCTTCGTTTCATTGTTAACATGCCAAATCTCCCTCAACATGATGCCGACGAGATGCCCTGGTCCGCGTCGTAACCGCGACCGACCGATCATTATCGCACGAAACAAAAGGATAATCGCCGCCCAAGAATATAACAACGCGCGGCCACCCTTTTTTGTACTGTCTGGACCTGTCGAAAATCGATAAGCTATGGTATTCTATCCCATGAACGATACAGATTCTCAAGCACGAGGGCTTAGCACAATGTCCAAAAAGGAAACCATGTCTTCTCGTGAACGACTGCTCAAGGCGATTGACCGCCAGGTTCCCGACCGCGTGCCCATCGATCTGGGTGGGTTTCAGACCGGTATTCACAAACGGGCCTACGCCGCCTTGATCGAGCATCTGGGCATCGCCGACCCTATCCAGGTGCTTGATCCGGTACAGCAATTGGCCAAACCCTGCGCGCAGGTGCTCGAACGTTTCCACGTGGATACGCGTTACATTGTCGCCCATGCTCCCGACAGTTTCAAAGGCGGGATCGAACGGAACACCCGTAATGGACGGCTCTGGCATGATCTGGTGGACGAGTTCGGCGTCCGCTGGTCGATGCCCGACGATCAACAGCTCTACATGGATATCACCGCCCACCCCTTGGCCGACGCGACCATCCGCGATCTCGAACAGCGTCCCTGGCCGCGCGGCGATGATCCCTCGCGCTTCAGCGGTTTACGGGCCCAGGCCATGCAACTGCGCAAGGAAACGCCCTACGCGATCTGTACCGGCATCGGCGGGGTAATCTATGAGTATTGCTGGTATCAGCGCGGGCTCGAGCGCTGGCTCATGGACCTCGTGCAAGACCCCGACTTTTGCGCAGCCATGCTCGACAAGATGCTCGCCTATTGGAAAGGTTTCTATACCGCCTACATGGCCGAGGTCGGCGACCTGGTGGATGTGGTCATGATCGGAGACGATCTGGCCGGCCAGCATGGACCTATCTACAACCCCGAAATCTATCGTCGGTTGGTCAAACCCCGACAGAAGGCCCTCGTCCAGCACCTCAAGTCCCTGACCAAGGCCCGCATCTGGTATCACACCTGTGGCGACTGCTCGTTCCTGATCCCGGACCTCATCGATAACGGGGCGGATATCCTTAATCCCGTGCAGATCGGCCTGAAAGGTATGCAACCGAAGGCCCTGAAGGAACAGTTCGGAAAACAAATCTGCTTCTGGGGCGGTGGCATCGACAACCAGCATGTTTTGCCCTACGCCACCCCGCGACAAGTCCGCGAGCACGTGCGGACCAACATGGAGGCCTTCAAGCCCGGCGGAGGTTACGTTTTCAACAACGTACACAACATCCAGCTTGGCGTACCGCCCGAAAACGTGGTCGCGTTGTTCGACGCGGCTTATGAATTCGGTTTCTACGCCTGAGCGGAGGTAAAAATGCCTTTCCCCCTCGAACCGCCGATGTTTCACGCACCGGTACTTCGAGGGGGAAAAGAGTTTATGCGGATTTCGGGCGCGGCGGCGATGTCAGACGCCGACCTCGACCATCTCATCGGCCTGGACCGAGCCGGTTACTTCGTTGAGATTCATCATCTCGTCTTCGGTCAGCACGCGATCGATGTTCAGCAATATCTTCACCGCCTCGCCGACCTTGCCCATCCCCAGGATGAAGCTGTTGTCGACGGCCTTGCCGACCTGCGGCGGCGGCTCGATGTTCTCGCCCTTGATATCCAGCACCTCGGAAACGGTGTCCACGATAATGCCGATATCCTTGCCCACATCGACCACGATGATGCAGGTCTGCTCCGTATGCTCGATTTCCTGGAAGCCGAATTTCAGACGCAGATCGATCACCGGGATCACCTTGCCCCGCAGATTGATCACCCCCTTCATATAGGAGGGCATCTGGGGAACGGCCGTAATATCCATCATGCCGTTGATTTCACGGACTTTGAGGATTTCCAGCCCGTATTCCTCGTTGGCCAGTTTGAAGGTCAGGTATTTCCCGCCGTGATCGCCGGCCGCGTTTTCCATCAGGGTGGTACCCCGATGCGGTTCTCTCAACAACGTCGTCGACATGTGACGCCCCTTTCTGATGAGCA
>CAZXSA010000242.1:0-7520 GCA_964642815.1 uncultured Planctomycetales bacterium
AGAGCGGGGTGTGCGCCGAGATACCGGAAATCTGCACGATGGAATACCTTCCGGTCTGCGGTTGCGACGGCGAGACTTATGGCAACGCCTGCGCGGCGGCGGGGGCCGGCGTGAGTATCGCCGCTCAGGGCGAATGCGCGGAGGAGGAAAACGGCGGGCAATAGCACGCCTACGAACTACTTCGGGCTGGCATGACGGGGTGCCCCATCCGAAGAGCACCGGCGAGACGGAATTTACCCGCCGTGGAGGGATGCCACACCGATTTTAGGATGCACTCTAAGCCAGAGTCAACGGCGCGGTTGCCGGCGTTTAGCGGATAGTTTCTTAAGGTCTTCCAGCGAAGTTGTGTCGACCCAATGATGGCGGTCGACGGCGTAATTGCCGGCTCCCACCTCGAACTGTTGCAGGAATCGAATCATGCCCGTCGGACCGAGATGTTCACGCAAGGCAATCAATCCTTCATGTCGGATTTGCTCAAGCGTCTGATGCATTGGGATTCTCCTTCAACCAAGTAAGAGGATTTGCCACTCGGACCGCCAGCTTTGTGCGTATCCTCATCGCCGCGCGACACAGGCGATCATCACAGGACAACATTATATCAGCTTTCAATGCTTCAGCCGCCGCGACGTGTAAAGCGTCCGCCGCCTTGAGGCCGAAAACTTCCAATTCGTTCGCCCGCGTAAACATCGCCGGGGTCAATTTTATTATATCGGTGCAGGATGCTAAAAGCACGGCCACCCGACGACGACGTTCAAGGTCCGATATGGCACGGATTTCGATTTCGGCCATTTGCGAGGATACCTGGCGTAAGCAACCTTTCTCGATACGTTCGAGAATAAGAAGCACTGCTTCGGACTCAAGACGGATTCGGGTTTGATGCTGATCATCAAAGGGACGATTGAGGCACGAAACGTCCAGGTAAACCGTTTTCATGATTTCACCATCCTCGAATTTCCGCCAGATACTTGCATAAACAATAGAGAAGGCGTGCAATAGCATGCCCTACAGCTCGGCAATGTGGGTTTTACTTCGCCGGGGTGTAGCGGATATCGACACAGTCGATGCGGCCGCTTTGCACGTCGAGGAACGGCTTGCCATTCCTGACGCCCACGGTTCCGTAGCCCGTGGCCGTCGACAGGAACGCCCGGAAATCGCCACGGATGCGCGGCGACAGGTGCAGCACCTTTTCGACGGCGTCGTAGCGGGCGCCACTTACGCCCTGAAGCAAGGCATACGACGACATCGCCCGGGCATACCAGTGGCCGCACTCGTATTCGTTAAAGGGATTGCGCACCCGGCCGTCGTAACGCCGGCGGCAGACCTGAACGATCTCCAGGCCCTCCTTGACCATGCCTTTCATCATCAGATGGGCGGCGACCTGGTATTCGATTCCCGTCCAGACCTCGTTGCTGTAGACGAAGGGCAGGGACAACTGGCCGCCTTTCGGCCAGGTGCATAACAGCAGGCCGCCCTCGCGGCCCAGGGCATAGCTCGGACGCTGGGGGTTGACGTGCTCGGACAGGTCGTGTTTGAGATTGTACTTGTGTACCGCTTTCAAGTGACTGGCCACCTTGGCCGGGTCCATGATGTCGCCCACGCCACATACCTCGGCCATCCACGCGCCCAGCACGCCGTCGGCCAGGCAACCGCGGCCGTACTGATACTTCGGGCCTTCCTGTTTGAGCAGTTCCACGGCTTCCGGCGAATACGATCGCTTATGGAAGCCCACGTTGGCGAGCGGGTTCTCGGCCTTCAAGCCTTCCCACTTGATTTGCTGGTAGTAATATTCGCCGTCGAAAAGTTGTTCGTTGATATATTGGTTTCCCTTGGCGAGCAAATCTTCGTACCGCGAAACGTCATCGCCGAGGGCCTTACCCATCTGGATCGCGGCCGTCAGGGCTCCGAGATAAAAGCTCGTACACATGCCGTCCGGCCCCCAGAACTCGATGTCGTAGGTGTTATGATGCGGCTCCTCGAGTACACCTTTGCGGTTGGGATCCCATGTTTCCTGGCAATAATCGAGGCTGGCCCGAACCGAGGGCCACATTTTGCGCAACCAGTCCGCATCTCCGCCGATCCGCCACTCACGATAGACTTTCATGATCCCGCCGAGCTGGCCGTCGGAGGCGGCGTGGAAATCGTGGACCGTCGGCCGAATCGGTAACGAGGTGCGAAACGCCTGATGCCCGCGATCATCCTGCGAGACGAAAAACTCCGTTTCCCGCAAGGTGCGTTCGAGACTGGGGAACAGATGGGGGATGGCCTGGGCATAATTCCAGACGTGTGTACAGGAGCCGTGGCAGCAACCGCCACCATCGCTGCATCCTTCAAAACACCACAGGCACCCGTCGAACTGACGCAGGACGGTAGGCGACTTGATGATGGTCAGATTGGCGGCGACGGCCTCGACCACCTCCGGCGGCAGGGTGGTATCGTAGAAGCAGTTGCTGAACCGCTCCGACCGTTCGCGCAGGTTTACGTATCGATCCCGCCAGAAATCCGCGACTTCGGTTATGTTCTCGAATTTGCTGGTATACCAAGGCCGATAGCGCGTGGTACAGACGCCTTCGTCCGTGGCGGCGGGCGCGGCTGTCGAGGATTCGGGATCTTTGCCGATTCGCATCGTGGAGCAGGGGAAATACCAGGACAGTTGCAGGACGATCGTTTTCTGGCCGCCGGGCGGCAGGGTGAAGGGTACGAAAAGCGAGGCCCCCGGCGCCGGATCTCCTTCGGTCACGGCGGGTCGGTCGTAAGCGGCGCCGGACTCGATGTCCTTCCAGGCGAGGGTCAGCGGATCCCACCATCCGCCGCGGAACCAAGCCCCGTTGACCTTGGTGCCCGGCTCCGTGACGCGTGCGCAAAACGCGCCTTCGTCCCACGGGCTTTCATCCTTGCCTGTCTGGGTAAAGATAAAACCCCCGTCGGTCACCCGGACCGCGGACCCTTCATTTCGTATCTTTATGAAGTTCTTCGCGTTGAATGAATACACGGCCTCGACGGTCCGAGCGGTCGGGTTGGTAAAGCGGTATTCGATGGCGGCCACGGGGCAGGACGAATCGTCCGGCTCGCCGGGGGTGAACGGACTCCAGCCGGTCATCTCGACGGCGAGGGGAACCTCGGCGTCGGCCAGTTGAATGATACCGAAGGGGAAGCGTGTACGGAAACAGGCCTGATCGAAGCGGGGTAGTCCGTAGCTGCGATCTCCCAGCCCGTTGCCCGCGCCGGGCAGTCCGAAGGCTTTCCAACTCGGCACCGGCCCTTCCAGAACGCGGGCGACGTTGGTTTGCCCCTTGACGCAGATGGCGGCGAACATGCACTGTTCGTTGAAGATTTCCGGCCGATGGCGTAGCGAGATATGCGACAGGGCTCCGGTTCCTTCGAGGCAGATCATCCCGGTCCCGATGCCGCCCATCGGAAACGCCACCCGCGATAAATATTCACCGCGGTAGACGTCGTTGAATGCCCTGGTACCACCGCCCGGAAATGCCTGGCCGGGTGAAACGGTCGAACAGCCGGCAAGTCCGGCCACCAGGAGGGTGAAAGCCAAAGGCCATCCACGTTTTCGTTGCCAGAAGCCCGAAAGCCGTCTACTCATTATCAGATTCGTGCGCATATTCGACTCCTTGATTAGTTCATGCCCACTGGTCCGCTATCCGGTTACTGCCCCCGCCATGATATGCGGAAACAGGCCCTCGTGCATCCGTCTCGTTGTGGGTTTTACAGGGGTGCCGTGAGGGATATTATCGGACCGCAACCGTCTCTCAAGGCCCCAAGTCGGATTGTCCGATAATCCGAGCGGAAGCGTGCATATTTTCTCGATCCGTGGAGCGTATTTGCATGGCCGACGTACTTGATCAGGCCGAAGTCGATGCCCTGCTATCGGCGGTGAGTACCGGTGAGCAGGAAACCTCCGATCAAGAGGTCTTTTCGCGTACGCGGAGCAAGCAGCAAGAGGTCCGCACCTACGACTTCAAGCGTCCCGAGCGAGTGAGCAAGGACCAGATGCGGAGCCTGGAGGCGCTGCATGAAAGTTTCTCGCGTAACTTCGGGGCCTCGCTCTCGGCGTTTCTGCGTACGATCGTGGAGGTTCGCGTCGCCACCATCGAGCAGTTGACCTACAGCGAATTCATTCATTCGCTACCCAACCCGACGTGTTTTAATCTGCTGAACGCTCCGCCGCTGGAAGGCCAACTCTGTCTGGAAATCAGCCCGCTGATCGTTTATCCGATTATCGATCGTTTGCTGGGGGGGTCGAACGCGGAATTATTCATCCCGCAACGGCCTTTAACCGCCATCGAATGGCGTCTGGTCTCGCGGATCACCAACCGGCTGATCACCTGCATGAATGAGGTCTGGTCCCATCTGGTCAAGATCGAGTTTGACGTGGCCGAAACCGAATCGAACCCGCATCTCGTGCAGATCGTCGCCCCGAACGAAGTGGTGGTCGTGGTCGGGCTCGAACTGAAGATGGGGAATCGAGCGGGCACGATGACCTTGTGTCTGCCCTTCAACGTGATCGAGCCGGTCATGGGTAAGCTGGCCACGCAGAATTGGATGGCCTATCAGCGCCGGGCCGGATCGACTCGCAATCGCGAACGGATTTCCACGCACCTGAAGAAGGCGGAAGTGCATTTGCGGGCTTACCTGGCCGAGGCCACCATCACTATTAACGATCTGATCAACCTGCAGCCCGGCGACATTATCCCGACCAAAAAGCCGGCGAGCACGGACCTTATTGTTCAGGTTGAGGGTCGCAACAAATATGCCGGCCGTCTCTACCAATTCAAGGGCGCCCGGGCGATTCGCATCACGCGGCCGGCCATCCCCGATGAACCTCTGTAAGTAGAATTATTCACGAACCGTCGCTAATCGCCTCGTCGAACCGGTAATTGAAGCGGCCACCGGGGGCGGTGTCTCCCGCGTTCAGCCACGAAACGATATCGGCGTTGGCGGGCACATTGTCGGCCCACTTGAAGTCGAAACGCAGGGGCTTGGTTTCGCTCAGGCCCAGCATCTTGCGCGGGATCGCCAGATGTAACGCATCGCCGTTCATTTGCATGGACACTTCGCCTACCGGTTCCCAGTGCCAGCCACCGGCATTACGCTCCAACGAAGCCGTGGCCGCTCCTGACCGTGTGCGATTCACCAGAAAATCGTATCCCTCCCAGCCCGTCCGGTGATCGCCGTCGCTGTCGATCAGCAGCCACATCCAGTTTTCGCCTTCCGGAGGCGTGAGCGGTTCGCGGGTACGGACGAGGAAAAAGACATCGTGATCGTCACGAGCCACTTTCGCGGACACGATATCGTTACGCCCCGATTGATTTATATATTGCTTATGCTCGGCATAGCCGGGGAAATCGCGGTGGGCGTTATCGCCGCGGTCATCACGGTATTCCGGAGCAACCTTCGTCCATTGGGCGAAATCGCCTTCGAGCCGGATGGTTTGCGGCCCGCTGGCGGGCAGAGGTGGGCGAACGCCCTTGTACCGCCGAATATACCCGACCATCTGGTAGTAATAATTGTCGCCGTGGCCGCCCTTCATCGGTTCGATATCGCGGCTATACTCCTGGTTGAACTGATCGACGAACATCACGGGTTGTTTGACCCCGAGAAACTCGGGATGGCGTCCCGCGATCCACTCGTTCCAACCGGTGATGAAAATAAACCGAGGATCTTCCTTCAGGGCCCGCTCGAATTGCTCGGCCAGGTTGAGCCCATGAAGCACCGCGTCCGTTCGGGTGTCGGTTTTGCCGTTATGGAAACTCCGGCCGTGCGCTCCCGGTTCGCTCATGGAGCCCAGCCGGCCGGCCACGGCGTTCTGGGCGACGCCGACGGACATTTGTTCTTTCTGTCCGGCGGAGTTGGTGAATACATGTTGGGGATAGACCTCCAGCCAACTCCACATGTTCGGTTGAAGCGGTCCTTGGAAATAATCCGCCTGCGGTTTGCGAAAGGTGAAGAATCGGCTGATGCGTTCGCTCTCCTCGTCGGCCAATGACAAACCCAGGGCGCGGGCGCCATCCACGGGTTGACCGTCGAGCAGGGCCGGGCCGTCCGGTCGCGGTTGGTGGCCGTTGCTATACCAGGCGATGCGGCCGGCGACCTCGCGGGCCTCCAGGCGATAGCGGCCCGGTGGCAGCGGCGTTTTGAGCCGGAGGATCACCCAACTGTTGTCCAGGACGTTCGCGAAGCGCTGCTCCGCGACGGCCGGGCCTTTCTCGTCCTCGCGGAACAAGCGCAAGGTCACCGCCGAATTCGTGGTGGTATAGGTGGCAAAACGTCCCGCCACCGCTTGGAAGGGCTGGTCCGTCGCGAACGTCTGTCCGAGCGTTTGGCCCGGGGCGAGGCTGACGGGAGTGGGGTACTTACCAACCGGTGCTTGTAAAAACACGGAGTCGGCATCGGCAAGGATCAGCGGTTTGCCATCCCAGATAAACCATAAATCGCGATGGAGGCCGGGCTCGTATAGATCTTTCCACAGTTCCCGGACGACCTTCGGTGGATCCCAGAACGGAGTCAGAAACGCCACCTGCGGTGTTCGTCCGCCTTGCCTTCGGACCTCCGACCAGACCCGGAGCAAGGCCTGATAGTACGGCCGATACGTGATCTGGTTGGTCACGTCGAAGATCACGACATCGACGCCCGCGTCGCTCAGCATCTGGGCGTGCTTGCGCAGGACGTAGGGGTCGTCGGTTCGGTAATATCCGAAAATCGATTCGCCCCAGTGATGGGCCGCGAACATCGGGCCCCAGAGGGGGCTATCCGGTTTGTTCATCGCGTCGGGATCCTGTTGCAGGATTCGCGTGACATCCCACGGCGCGCCTTTTTGGGCATGATGGCCGAGCCAGATGAAGTAAAATATGCCGACGGTTCGGTCCGCCCGTGGCGGGCCGGCCTCGGCATGTGTCGGCAGCGAACGACCGAGAGCGTCGGTGGCCACCCAGGTGTCCGGGTAGGTGTCCCACATCTCATCGGCGTGGATCGCGGGGACGCCGGCAAGACCAGTGAAAGCCACGAGCAACATAATCGTTCGGATCGTCATGGATTGCCAAAGCATTTGGGTGACTCCTCCGTTATCGAGGGCGGTGGCGGGCAATAGCCCGCCCTACGGATCTATCTGCCCATCGGTGCGCGGGTGTCGGGTAATAGCCCAACCCCATTCATATCATAACGCTTGCTGTACGGTGGCCGGCAACGAGTTTTTGACCGAGGCGGCGGGCTTTTTTTCGGGCGCGGGCTCCGATATCCGGGTGGGGCTTGCCGGCGGCCAGGCCGATGAACAAAACGCCGATGGTTTTAGCGCCGAGCATGCCCGCGGCGGTTTTCAAGGAACCGATTATCGAGGAGAAGAGGCGGGCGAGTATGGCCGGCGCGGACGACGATGCGACGACGATCGCCTGTTTGGTTTTCCGTTTATCCCGGGTCTTCGGAATGGCGGGGCCCCACGGCCAATAAGCGAAACAGATCAGCCTTTCGATGAATTTTTTGGTGACGGCCGTCACCGTGCCGAAATTCATGGG
>CAZXSA010000243.1:0-4063 GCA_964642815.1 uncultured Planctomycetales bacterium
GAAAAACGAAAACCAACCCGCCCCCCGATAGGGAGTGGAAGCACCCCCATCCACGAGAATCGGGCCGGAACATATTTACAGACCGGCTAATGTAACAAAAAGCTTCCCGCTCGGCAAATCGCCCGGCGAAAGAGGGACAGAGGGAAAGAGGGATGGTGAGACAGAGAGAGGGGGAGATAAAGGGAGGGGGTGATGGGGGGATAAACAATCCGGTTATGGGAATCGGGGCGCTTATATACTTGGCAAAAACTTTCGCGTTTCCTATGTCATTTATTTTCATGGGTTTATATGCAAATAGGTGGCCCATGTCGTCTCGACGTGGGGGACAAGCTGGACCGAGATAGGAATCTCGGTCCAGCTTGAGCATATTCCAAGGCTTTCTACTCCGGTATGGGATCGCTTCTCCGAACAATAGTTTTACCTTCCCAGACGGCCGTATCGGTGGCCGGGTCGTAGGTTAATATGCGATCGGCGCTGCCGGGGGCCGGCGGCGCATCGATCCTGGGCAGCCAGCGGCGGTGTTCGGCGATGATCGGCGCACACCGCGGGTCGCCGGCCAAGTTCGTCCATTCGTTCGGGTCGGCCTGCATATCGTACAACTCCTCGGTTCCGTCGGCATAACTGATATACCGGTAACGCTCGCTGCGGACGGCATGGTTGCCCTGGCTGCGCGTCGAGATGGCCGGGCGCGCACGCGGCGCGTCGGGGTTGCGCAATTGCGGCACAAGGCTGATACCCTCCAGATCGTCACGCGGAGTCAGGCCGCACAACTCAACCAGCGTGGGATAGATATCCAGCAGTTCGGCCGGCCTCCCGCAGCGGCCGCCGGCCCGGACGCCGGGGCCGGCGAAGATCAGCGGCTCGCGCGTGGAACGTTCCCATAACGTATTCTTGCCCGTAATGCCCTTCTCGCCCAAGTGATACCCGTTATCGCTCCAGACCACGACAACCGTATTTTCCGCCAGACCGCTTTCGTCGAGGGCCACGAGCATCCGCCCGATCTGCGCATCCATGAAGCTGGTACACGCCAGATAGGAACGTACCAGATTGCGCCACTGATTGTTTTCCTTGATCCACCGCAGCCGCGGCTCGGGCAAGTACCAGTGCAGGTACCACGAGAAACGCGGCGTGTCGGCGCGGTCGTCTTCCTTGACCGGCGGCAAGACGCTATCGTCGTCGGGGTACAGGTCGAACCACTGTTGCGTGGCGTAGCACGGCACATGCGGCAAGCAGAATCCGGCGGCCAGGAAAAACGGCTTGTCCCTGGGCATCGTTTTGAGCTGCTCGATCGCCCAGTCGGCCACGATGTAATCCTGCTTGTCCTTGTCTTCGTGCGGGAACGTGCCCCAATCCATCGCGGGGTGGTCGCCCATCGGAGTGGGCGGAATGAGTTTCTTGGGCGGCGTGGCCCCGATCCCTCCCGGCGGCCCCCACACGTCGAATTCGCGCAGGTTCTGCTCGCGGCCGCCAAAACCACCGTGGTATACCTTTCCGGTCGTGAATGTCCGGTAGCCATGCGCGCTGAAATGTTGCGGCAAGGTAACGCGGTCCTTGCAGGCCTCGACCCGCCGAAAACAAGGGGCCAGGCCGTAAATGCCCGTGGTCGAGGGACGCAGACCAAGCATCAGACTGGCCCGCGAGGGATTGCACAACGTACTCTGGCAATGGGCGTTGAGCATCACGGTGCCGCGTTCCGCGAGCCGATCCATGTGCGGGGTCTTGACCAACGGATGGCCGCCCAGCGTGCCCACCCAGTCGTTCAGGTCGTCGATGGCGATGAACAAAACGTTCGGCCGCTTCTGTTCGTCGGCAGCTTGCGCGTCCGACGCATACAACAGGCCGATCCAACCGGCAAAAAGAACAAATAAATACCTGGACATGATATTGGCCTCCGTACGTGCTATCCCATGGGCATCGTATATCCTCCGAATTGCCTGTCAACGATCACGAATTTTCATCTGAGCCATAGGCAGACATTTCCCATGAAGAGGAAAGGGGAAGGCGGAGGCTCGACACACCGGAAGAGGGGGTGAAGAGCATAACGAGCATCCTCCGATTACCAATTATTGCTCCGGTATAGCGGGGCCACTTCATTGAATATCCGCTTGAAACAACCAAAAACCTGAATCATCATAAAACTCTTCGACTTGTAACCCTCTTAATATGTAATCCATGGATGGCGGGTGAATATGGGGGGGGTCGCTTTCCCGATCAATACATGGTAAAATTGAGTGGATATGGAACGAATATACTTGGAAACGAGTTTTGTGAGCGCGTGTGTGTTTCGCAGCGCACGGATGTTGGCAGCCTTTATCGAAAGGAGGCGAGTCTGCGCTGGTGGAATACGCAGGCACCAAAGAGCGAGCTTTATATTTCGGACGAGGTGCTTATTGAGCTTTCGGATCAGCGTTATCCACGCAGAGAAGCGGCCTTGGCATTCGTCGAAGGCATTCCCGTTATCGCCGTAAGCCCGCCAATGGTCGCCCTGGCTCGTGTCTTTGTGGAGAGATGGGTTATGCCGAAACCCGTCAGCGGTGACGCTCTTCATGTGGCCATGGCAACGGTTTCCGAGATGGAGTATCTGTTGACTTGGAATGTTCAGCACTTGGCAAATCCCAACAAGGTGGTGCATTTGAACGCCGTATGCTTGGAGTTTGGTTTGGTACCACCGCGCATTCTTCGCCCCGATGACTTACTGGAGGTGGCCTATGAGTAGGTCGAATAACGAAGGCCCTTGGCAAAATGCAATCGTCGACGAGGTGCGCCGCATCCGCGAGGCAATCGACGAAGAAGTCGGGCATGATGTGGAGAAGCTCGCTGACAGGGCGCGCAAGATCGGCGAAGAGTACCGTCGCACCCACAAAAGCAAGGCCGCGGACCTGCATCCACATCAAACATCATCCTTGGGCGGTTAGGCCATTCTCCAAATCCATGCCAGCCACGGCTGGATACCGATTCCGCAAGATTTTTACAAATTTTTTTGGAGGAGGCGGCGGTTCGTCGTCCGGACTTGCCGTTGTTGACCGACGACAGGTCGATACCGGCCGGGTACTTATATGGGTTAATTCATCGAATCTACTGCACCGAAACCAGAACGTACGGCACCCGCAAACGAGGTTGCCGTCATCGTATCAAGTCGCTCATCCCCGGTACGCCCAAACTCAAACCCCATGCGTTTGGTCTCTATGGTTTCGGCCTTCAACCGTCTTTTACAAACGCAACCTGATTCATTAATTCTCACAGCCCCGCATCGCTCGCAACCTTCCATATTTCCATTATTTACAACTGTTTTACCCAAGCGACCGTTTCACTTTTTCGCATCGTTTCCACGCGGTTATCACAGTTTTTTTCTATCTCCGGTATCGGTCCGGCCGTTCATTCTCTTACGGAGATCGGCATGGGTAAACCGTCCGTCCAAGGCCGTCTTCAACCGGTTTCTCATGCCAGCCGACAACCCGCTGGCCGGCGACGCGATTTCGGCCAATCAACACCGGATCAAGAGGTCTCGCCGTCCGGCAAACCCCGTCCGGCCACCCCTCGTAAACACCCGGAAGCGACGCAAAAAAAACCAATGTTTTCAGGGGTTTTCTCTGGACGGGGCCTGCAAAAGCCTATATATTCAAGGCAAATCGGGTCAATGGTCGACCCGAAGAATTAAACAAGGAGGTTTATATGGCTGCAAGTAAGAAGATGTCCAAATCAGCGATTGCCGCCGCGTTGGCGGAAAAAACCGACATCGCCAAGAAACAGGCCGTGGCTTTTCTGGATGAATTGGCGGAACTGGCTTACAAGGAAGCAAAAAACAGTTTCACCCTCCCGGGCCTGGGCAAACTGGTGTTGGTCAATCGCAAGGCGCGCATGGGGCGCAATCCGGCCACGGGCGAAACCATCAAGATCCCGGCCAAGAAGGTGGTCAAGTTCCGCGTGGCCAAGGCCTGCAAGGATGCGATCCTCGGCAATGCGCCGAAGAAGGCCAAGAAGAAAGGCGCCAAGAAGTAATCACGAAAGTCTGATGGCCTTGCGCCAGGCGAGTCAGACGGCCAACAGAACGTGGCCGGCGACA
>CAZXSA010000243.1:4163-7520 GCA_964642815.1 uncultured Planctomycetales bacterium
ATATACAGCGTCGCCAAACCGAGGACGGCCGCCAACCCCTTCTGCACCCCGATGTCGCTTTCGGTATATTCGGTGCTGGGAACGGCGGGTTTGAGCGAGTCGGCGACCCGCCCATCGATCACCGGCACGCGAACATAGGAAGCCGGCCCGACGAACCACAACATGCGGGGTTGCTCGTCGGCCGGATCCATCAGCAAGGATTTGACTTCCGTTTCCGACAACCCGGGAGTCACCTTGGCCACCTGACTTTCAAAGATCAGATGATTGTATTTCTCCGGCCGCTTGTCCGGCTCGATCGGATCGGTGACCACCGAGCCAACCTTACCCTGCTCGTCGATCTTGATCGATACCCGCATGGTACGACCGATGTAATGCAATTCGCGGTCCTGGATCAGGGCCGGCGTGCCCAACAGCTCGGATAGCTCGTCGAGCGTCATCCCGGGCTTTAACTTGCCCAGATTCGGGCCGACCACGCGGGGGTTGGTTACGAGTTTTTCCGGGCGAGGTTGAGGCATAGCCTGCCTTGCCCATTGGATATTTTTCGAGGGATATCCGTAAAAACCGTCATAGGCGAACCACAAGGCGAACCCACCAAACATCAGCAGGCTGATCGAATTACGAATACGACGTTCACCCGTAGTGCCCGATTGAATGACCATCCGCCACCGACCTCTCGTCGAAATTCCTGAATATCCACCCGAATGCCAAAGCCGTAACCTGCTATGATTTCACCATACGCCCCGGAATGCAAGCCTTCCCTCGCCATGATCGGGCATTTTTCCAACCTGGTTTAACGTGTGGCTGAATTTGACGACGCTTCCGGCGGTCGGCTTGTATAAACCGTTCGGAAACACAATAATGATAGTGGATGAAGTAACGACCCTTGAGACCATGCACCCGGTGCGGGAGAACTGCGATGAAGACCTCCTTGGGCGCGCATTGCGACGATTTTTTCGCTAATTGCCGCCTTTTCCTGAAACTCGACCTGCCGCTGGAGCGGGAGACCACCCTGCATTTTTTTGATCGGATTCGGCGGGAGATCCCGACGTTATGCCATTTTCGGCGTCGCGACGCGAATTCCCTGGTTCTGGAGGAGCAAGATCCGGATATCCGGGACAATGAGCCGCACCGCTGGGTGCGTCTGGAACCGCAATCCCTGCGATTCGGCTACCTGACCCCGCCCTCCCGGAAAGCATGGCGGGATTATGGCCAGTTTTTACTCGAACAGGCCCCCTACCATCTGACGATCAACGACCTCGATCTCGACCATATCGAGGTCGTTTACGGGTTCGACCTTGAGTATAGCGGCAACCACGACCAACTGGTGGCGGAAACTTTCTTCGCCGACCACCCCTTGACGCCCCTGCTGCTGGGCGACGAGGCGGTGCATACCATCGACTGCCAACCCTATTTCGGCATCGCCCTGACTCCCAACTGCGATACCCAGGCTTACGTCGAAATCAAAGGCCGCACCAGTTCCTTCGAGGTACGCTCGGGGGAATACGAGGCCCAGGTTTTGTCGGTATACCTCACCCTGCGGGGGTACTTGGCCTCGTCGGAGTCGGCCTCCCTGGCATCAACTTTTAACCGGCTGGTAACCCTGGCGGACGAACTGGCCGCTCAGCGCGTGGTTCCTCTGGTAGTCAATCCCTTGGCCTTGGCCATCGCCAGCCGGTCTTGATTCGGCATTTTCCTGCAATGCGAACCATTCATGGTGCGTTCTGCATGATGTGCCGATATGTCCCTGGCCAAACGGCTCGCCTAAATGCAACTACATTATTTACAGTATGTTAAGGAAGTTTACGCAATACGATCCTATGCGGGCTACACTTGAGGGGCGAAAAAAACGAGTACAATCGCGCCCTTTTAGGGAAGAAAACCGCGATCTCCGGCAACTATACGGGCAATGCGGCGCCGCGAGTGCCGAGCGAGGTGCGCCAGGTGGCTGATGACATCGAACTGGTGCGAAAGGTCGGCCGCGGAGACCGCGAGGCCTTCCGCGTACTTGTCAATCGCGAAGGGCGATATCTTTTCGGCATTGCTTTCGCCCTGCTGGGCAATGCGGCCGACGCGGAGGACATGGTTCAGGAAACCTTTGCCGGAATGTTGAAGAGCCGATTCCGCGGCGAGTGCTCCCTGCGGACGTGGCTGGCGCGAATCATGGTACGGCGGGTGGGGATGTTACGGCGGTCACGTCGCGGAGCGGGGCGAGAGGGTCGATGGGAGGTTCAAACCGCCGACGCATTGGAAAAAAATCTGACCATACCCTCCGCCTCGGCCGATACCGAGGCGAGACTGGATTTGGCCACCATGCTGGAAAGTCTATCGCCTGAACACCGGGTGGTGTTGATTTTGAGGGAATTGCACGGACAGACTTACGAGGAGATGGCCACGGCCCTGGGATTGCCGCGCGGCACGGTCGAATCGCGACTGCATCGGGCTAGGGCGGAATTGCGGAAACGGTTCAAGGATTACCTGTAAGCGGCGTCGGGAGAATCGGATACGCCGGTTTGGGGATCGGACATGACCAGTTGTGATAAAACAATTTGGGTGCAGCGCTATCACGACGGCGAGTATTCCGCGAGCGAGCAAGCGGCGACGGAAGCGCATCTTCGCGATTGCGACGAATGTCGGCGAACTCTCGCGGATTTGCGCCAGTTGTCCGCCCTGCTGACGCGGGCCCCATTGGCGACGATCCCGGACGACGCGATGGATCGGTTGCGCGCGTATCGGCTGACGCATGACGAGCAGGGAATCATACGTATCACAAGCTGGCTGACCGCCACGGCCGCGGCCATTCTGATCGTGGCATTGCTTTTCGAGCCGGGTGGAGCATCCAACGGGAACAACCAGCCCGCGGTCTGGGAAACGCTGGCGGTGATGACGCCGGCCGCGGTTCAGGACGACGGTAATGCCGAACTATTGACCGCGGCGCAATGGATGGCGGACGACTTGTCGAGCGGCGAGAGATGGTGAATTGGTGAAGACACGGTTACTGGTTATCGCGGGGTTTCTGATCGCCTTCGCCGCGGGCTGGGCGGTCGGGCTGAAATGGCGAGCCCAGGATGACTCGTCCAACACCCGTTCCGACCGACACAGCGGCTGGCTGGCCGCCGAGTTGAAACTGTCGCCCGAGCAGAAAGAACAGTTACGGGAAATCTGGTCGGAGACGGCGCGGCGCGGCGGTCGGGAACGAATGGACCGTCGGCGCCAGGCGGCCCGGGAACGCGACGAGGCCATCGCCGACCTTGTTCGTCCGGAGGACAAACCCCGCTACGAGGAAATCCTGAAAAAATACACCGAGCAGTCCGGCGAGCAGGATCGCGAATGGCGCGATTCGTATCAGGCCGCCGTCGA
>CAZXSA010000244.1:0-7503 GCA_964642815.1 uncultured Planctomycetales bacterium
ACGGTCCATTGAATTGACTCAGGTCCACCTCTCTTTTTTGTGGGAGGCTTGCCATGAGGCAAACAACTCCGGAAACACCCGTTAAGGTTCCCAGTGCCCCCTTCTGGATAGGCTTGGCGGGTGCTTTGTTTTTCGGGATGCTGGCCTCGGCGGCCGTGTCCCCGAGTTTTATCACCGCCGAACAGGCCGAGATCCTGGGCCGATGGGCGCCGCTCGGCTTGTGTCTTGGTCTCGGAGTCTGGGCCTGGGCATCCCGCCACCGACATAACCAGGTTCTGAAGGGCCTGCGGGAACGGATACAAACGGCCGTCACCGGTCTGCTCGCCGAAAAAGAGTCCCTTGAAAAGAGACTGGCCGAACACCAGCTCGCGGCGAAGGACCAACTGGCGCACGAACAGTGGCTGCGCCTGATTTTGGAACACTCCTCCGACGGCATCGACATCACTGAAAAAAACCTGGAAACGCACGCCCGCCGGTTGGTGCTGTGCAACGATCGTTTCGTGGAAATGTCGGGCTACAGCCGGGAGGAACTGGAGGCCTGCCCCGATCTTGACCAGTTGACCGTCGATACGGCCGCGCCCGAGGTTTGGGACTCTTACACGCGGTGCATCGCGGAGGGGCGGCCTTACCGCGGTCAATCCTGCTGGCGTCGCCCCGACGGCAAGGAGAACTATTACGAATGGACCGCCGCGCCGTTCCAGATCGGGGACAAGCATTACGTGGTCAGCATCGATCGGGACATCACCGAACGCAAGCACGCCGAGCAGGCCCTGATCGCGGAACGCAACCTTCTCCAAACCCTGGTCGATACCCTGCCGGATAATATCTTCGTCAAGGATCTTGAGGGCCGATTCGTGTTCAGCAACCAGGCCTGCGTTCGCCATCAGACGATGGATTCCGGCGAGACCTTGATGGGTAAGACCGATTTCGATTTTGTCAGCGAGGCGCAGGCCCGCGAATTCTGGGAGCAGGAACAGCACGTCATGCGCACCGGTCAACCGCTCCTGAACCAGGAATTGATCGATCCGCGCGATTCCGAGCGACCTTTGTATTTCCTCAGTTCCAAGGTGCCCTGGCGCGACCATCAGGGCCGGATTCTGGGCGTGATCGGGGTCAACCGGGACATCACCGAGCGTAAGCATGCGGAAAACACCCTGGCCAACGAACGCAACCTCCTGCGTACGCTGGTGGACCATCTGCCGGAGACCATCTTCGTCAAGGACCGGGAGGGTCGCTTTCTCTTCGCCAACGCCAGTTGCGTGCGCCATCAGCATGTCGAATCGCTGGAGCAGATTATCGGTAAAACCGACTTCGACCTGATGCCTCTGGACCGGGCTCAATTCCATCGTAACGAGGAGATCGAACTCATCCGCACCGGTCAATCGATTGTCAATCAGGAAATCTGTTTCCTGGATTTATGGGGTCATACGCGCTGGACGCTCAATACCAAGGTTCCCTGGCGGGACCGGGGGGGTAACGTCATCGGCATCGTGGGCCTGAATCACGAGATCACCGAACGCAAGCTTGCCGAGCAGACCCTTGTCGCTGAACGCAACCTCCTGCAGAGTCTGGTCGACACCTTGCCGGATATCATCTTCGTGAAAGATCTGGAGGGTCGCTTTGTTTTCAGCAATCAATCCTGCTTGCTTCACCAACGGGTGGAATCGAGCGCGGCACTCATGGGCAAAACCGATTTTGATTTTCTCGGCGAATCGCGGGCCCGCGAATTCTGGGAGCAGGAGCAGAACATCATCCGGACCGGTCAACCGCTGCTCAACCAGGAGCTTACCGATCTGCATGATCCCGAGCATCCTCTCTATTTCCTCAGCTCCAAGACCCCCTGGCGCGATCATCAGGGCCGAATCTTGGGGGTGATCGGGGTCAACCGGGACATCACCGAGCGTAAACGGGTGGAGAATGCCCTGGCCGATGAGCGAAACCTGCTCCGCACCCTCGTCGACCACCTTCCGCAACTGGTTTTTGTCAAGGATACGGAAAGTCGTTTTGTTTTCGCCAATGTCACCTGCATGCGCAATCTCCGGGTCCAAAGCCCGGAGGGCATCATCGGTAAAACCGATTTCGACTTGATCCCGCTCCAATGGGCTCGCTTTCATCGCGACGAGGAGATCGAGATCATCCGGACGGGGCGGCCGATCGTGGACCAGGAGTTATGCCTGCGGGACAGTCAGGGGCGGCCTCGCTGGACCCTTAATACCAAGGTGCCCTGGCGGGATCACGACGGCAATATCATTGGGATCGTGGGTCTGAACCATGAGATAACCGAACGCAAGCTGGCCGAGGAACGGACCAAGCAACACCAGGAAATGATGGCCCACGTCGCCCGCGTCAGCATGGCCGGCGAAATGGCCGGCGGGCTGGCTCACGAACTTAACCAGCCGCTCTCCGCCATCGTCAACTACGCCCACGGATGCGTCCGCCGCTTAAAATCCGACCCCCGAGGGGTTCCCGAGATTATCGCCGCTATCGAACAGATCATCGCCCAGGCCGAGCGGGCGGCCCAGATCATTCGCTGGCTCCGGGACTACGTACGCCGACAGAAAACGCGTCGTTCGGCCGTGGATCTGAACCAGGCGGTCAGCGAGGCCATCGCTCTGGTCGAGCACGAGGCTCGGCAGCGCGATATTCTTATCCACTCCAAGCTTGCCCCCGGTCAGCTTACGGTGTTCGGTGATCTGATTCAGATCGAACAGGTCATCCTCAACCTGGTCCGAAACAGTTTCGAGGCCATGCATGCCTCGGCGCCCGATCGGCGCGTGTTGACCATCGAGACGGGCGTAAACCATGACGGGCGGGCGGAAATCTCCGTAAGCGATACGGGTTGCGGCCTGGAATCCGAAAACCTGGAACGGTTGTTTGATCCGTTTTTCACGACCAAACCCGGCGGTATGGGCCTGGGCCTGCCCATAAGTCGTTCGATTATCGAGGAGCATGGAGGCCGGCTTGGGGCCAGGCCGCGTCCCGAAGGCGGGGCAATCTTCGTGGTGGAATTTCCCGTCCGGCAGGAGAATAATGGTTCATTAGACGTATAGCCGACACCCGGTACACGGGGTCCGGCCTCGGGGCCGAAGGCCACGGTAAAATGACCGAGTGTGGACAATAGAAAGGGGCACGCCATGCCTGTCGACCCTACGGTATTTATCGTCGATGACGACTTGGCCATTCGCCAGTCACTCCAATGGCTGCTCCAATCGGCCGCCCTGAACGTCGAAACCTTTGCGTCCGCCGAGGAGTTCTTCGATAAATTTGACCCTGATCGGCCCGGATGCCTGGTGCTCGATGTGCGTATGCCGGGTATTGACGGCCTGACCTTGCAGGAAACCCTGACCCGTGAAGATGTCCACATGCCGATCATCTTTATTACCGGACATGGCAATGTTCCCCAGGCCGTCATGGCCATCCAGCGGGGAGCGGTGGATTTCATCGAAAAACCCTTTGACGATCAATTGCTTTTGTCGCGGATTCGCGAGGCTTTGGAATTGGACGAGAAAAACCGCTCCGTCCGGTCTCTCGCTAACCGCATCAGCGAGAAAATCGACCGCCTTACCCGTCGCGAACGGCAGGTATTGGAGGCCATGGTGGGCGGCCAAGCCAACAAGGCTATCGCCGACCAGCTTGGCTTGAGTGTTCGGACGGTGGAGCTACATCGCCATCATGTGATGAACAAGCTGGAAACCCATTCCCTGGCCGAAATCGTCCAGATGCTGGCCATTTATAACAATAAACCTAACAAAGAGTTATGACTGATTTTTATCCTCTCTATCCGGCCGTTTTGCGCCAACTCGACAATATCCATTCAACCAAAAAATCCGAATTCGACACAAAATATACGTAAAAGTACCTACATATAAATACCTATATGTAAATTTGAATTGTAGGCATATACCCCATGTATATTTAACGTCCGTTCGTCGATAGGAAATAGTACGAGCCCATGCTTGGAACGCACGCCCCAGACCCATTTGGATTCAGGGGTGTGCCGGTGGACTTTGCGGTAATTAAGACGCCTCTTTTTGCGTCGCACGTCACGGCAACAGTATTTGTGCCACCAGGCAAAAGGCGGAAATATGGCTCATCTCCTTCTTGTGGAAGACCAGGCCCTTCTCCGGGAAAGCCTCACCGCGCAATTGCGCTATTGTCCACAGATATCCCTGGTCAGCGAGGCCTCGGACATGGCTTCGGCGCTGCCCATCATCCAGCAGCAGCGGCCGAACCTGCTCTTGCTTGATATTGATATGCCTCAGGTAAACGGGGCGGCGGCGGTCGCGGATTTCCGTGACTGCGTTCCGGGTGGCAAGGTGCTCTTTCTCAGCGCCTATCAGCATGACGCCTTCATCGAAGAGGCTTTGGCCGCCCAGGTCGATGGATACCTGCTCAAGCACGATGGGATCAACACGCTACGTCGGGCCATCGAGGTGGTCTGTGACGGAGGTTTGTATTTCAGCGGTGATATTCTGGGGCGCCTGACCGCGGTCAATGGTACGCTTAGGATCGGGCGACCGAAAAATACCGCGATCGCCTCCTTGACCCAGCGCGAACGCGAATTGCTCATCCATCTCGGCCGGGGCGATTGCCTCAAGGAGGCGGCCGCCCGCATGGGGATAAGCTACAAAACCGCGGACAATCAGAAAGTCAGCCTCATGCGTAAGCTCGGCATTCATGATCGCGTGGCGTTGGCTTTGTTTGCCGTGCGGGAAGGTTTGGTTCAGGTGCCTCACGGAGACGAGGAATACATCCCTTCGACGTGGACCAATCGCGATGCCCAGCCGCCGGTCAATTAGAGGGGGGAATTCCCTATAAAGAAAATTCCGGTGTTGGCCGACACACTATTTGAGGACGTTGCGAAACGTCGCTGACAACCGAAGAAGCGGAACGTTACGCCATCCTGGCTGCTACTCCACGACCCCCGACCGGCCGTCAGGATGGCTTTTTTATTGGGATTTCCGGCGAGGGAAAACGACAGAACACGCGAGCGTCGGCAGGGGTTTAAAAGAAGTATAAAAAAGCACCTGATGGCGGACTCAGGGCTGGGCGATGTCCACGACCGTGGAGCGGGGACTGTACAGCAAGAAGGCCGCCGCCAGCAATCCGCCGGCGAGAATCAACAGCAGTTCCCGATTGGGCGATTCGACGAACAGCGCCCGCCACGGCCAGGCGGGCAGCCAGCGTCTTAGCGTGTCCATCCAGGCCGGCAGTCCATTGTCCGACGGCGTCGAAAGCACGGAAGCGGCATCCGATCCACCATGCGCATCCGCGTACACCGGAAGGAAACGGGCCCGGCTGTCGGACCACTGAATAACCTTCTCGTATTCGGGGCGATAGTTGAGCTCGCGACGAATGATCCGCTGGTTGACCAACGGGTCGGAGAGCAGGGCCTGGATGGACGCCTCGTTGTCCTGGACACGGCGATCCAGCTCGGCCACCACGCCGATCATGGCCTGTTCCTGCCGACATACTTCCTGGCGCTCCAACCAGACCGGCAGGAGCACGCCGGGAGCGAAGACCAACAAGGCCAGGCCGCTTAAAACCCAGAACATGATAGCGTGCTGGACCGCCACGCCGGCCGTCGGCGGACTTTGCTCCTCAACGCGTTTTCCGCCCCCGCCACCCGTTGGAGTGGAGGCAAATGATGGAGAGACCGAGAGACAGAGGGAAAGAGGGAAAGAAAGACGAGACGGATACCGGTTGTTCATGAGAACGACCAATCTTTCGGGTGAAGACTCATCTGCACAATCATGCCGATAATGGCATCATACTCGTTATAAAGCTCAACAGCCTTCTCGCGAGGCAGATAAGCGCATTCCACGGCAAACTGAATCCACGTCTGGGTCTCCGCGGCTTCCGCCTCGCTATCACTTAACTTGCAGACCAAAGCAGCCTCATAGCGCCGCTTACGCCATGCTTCCGCCAGATTCGCGCAAACCGAACGGGAAGATCGGCGTATCTGGTCAACAAGCGAAAAACGTTCCTCATTTGGAAAACGTTTACTCAGCGTAAAAACGCCCATGGCGAAATCGAACGCCCGCCGATAGACCTCTAGATCGGTATGCCGCCGTATTATCTTGTTTCGTGGCTCCAAGCCGTCGCATCCGCTTCTCTCTCGGTCCCTCTGTCTCTCCTTCGCTCCGTCTTTCCTCACTTGTTCCAGAACTGCCCGCCGAAGACGGCCTCGTCCTGGAGGTGCTCCTCGATGCGCAGGAGCTGATTGTACTTGGCGATGCGATCGGTGCGGCTGGCGCTGCCGGTCTTGATCTGGCCGGCGTTGGTAGCCACCGCGATGTCGGCGATGGTGGTGTCCTCGGTCTCGCCGCTGCGATGGCTGATGACGGCCGTATACCCGTTGCGCATGGCCAGGTTGATCGCGTTGAAGGTCTCGGTCAGGGTCCCGATCTGGTTCACCTTGATCAGGATGCTGTTGGCGGTCTTCTCCCGAATACCCCGCCCCAGCCGCTCCACGTTGGTCACGAACAGATCGTCGCCGACAATTTGAATCTTCTCGCCGAGCCTGGCGGTCAGTTTAGCCCAACCCGCCCAGTCGTCCTCGGCCAAGCCGTCTTCAAGACTGCGAACAGGCCATTTGTTGCACACGCCCGCCCAGTAGTCAACCATTTCCTCGGAGCTAACTATCTTATCGGGGTTTGACTTGAAGAAGCAGTAGCCTTCCTTGCCTTTTTCGCGGGCCTCGCTGTACAACTCGCTGGCCGCCGGGTCCAAGGCAAAGAAAACCTGCTCGCCGAGCTTGTAGCCGGCCTTTTCGACGGCCATGGCGATGACCTCGAAGGCCTCATCGTTGCTCTTGAGATTGGGGGCGAACCCGCCTTCGTCGCCGACGGCCGTATTGTACCCCTTGCCCTTCAGGACGGCCTTGAGGCTGTGGAAGATTTCCGCGCCCCAGCGCAGGGCTTCCCGGAAATTGGGGGCACCCCAGGGCTGGATCATGAACTCCTGGAAATCCACGTTGTTATCGGCGTGCTTGCCGCCGTTGAGGATGTTCAGCATGGGTACGGGCAGCACATGGGCCGAGATGCCGCCGAGGTAACGGAATAGGGGCAGTTCGCAGGACTGGGCGGCGGCCTTGGCGGCGGCCATGGAGACGCCCAAGATGGCGTTGGCCCCCAGGTTGGCCTTGTTGGGCGTGCCGTCCAGGGCGATCATCTCCGCGTCGAGCATCTCCTGGTCCATGGCGTCGATACCGATGACCGCCTCGACGATCTTCTCGTTGATATTCTCGACCGCCTTGAGGACGCCTTTGCCCAAATAGCGGCTCTTGTCCCCGTCGCGCAGCTCGACGGCTTCATGCTCGCCGGTCGAGGCCCCGGAAGGCACGGTGGCCGTCCCGCTCGCCTCGTTTTCCAGTACCACGGTAGCCTCAACCGTCGGGTTGCCGCGGGAATCCAATACTTCTCGGCCGATTACCTGAATAATGCTGGTCATGGACATGATGGAGTATCCCTGTCGTAAGAATCTCTGAAATCGCCGGGACAC
>CAZXSA010000245.1:0-4709 GCA_964642815.1 uncultured Planctomycetales bacterium
CATAATAATATTTGAGCAGCTTTTCGTGATGATATTCGAGCTCGGTGAAGAAAATATCACCGAACTTACCCTCCTTGTACCACTGGCGAGCGGAAATGGTTTCCTGGCGATAGACACTGGTCTCGGCCATCATGTAGGTCAGGCCGGTACGGCGCACGGCGTCGATTAACTGCTGACAACCCTCCAGGGTCATCGACGCGGGCACGGCGCTGATGACATGCTTGCCGGCCTCCATGGCCTTGACAGAGTGGTACACGTGCAGCGGGGCGGGAGTGAAGACCGCGATGGCGTCGACGTTCTTGTCGGCCAGCAGTTTGTGGAAGTCGTCGTAGCCGGTGTCGCAACGGTAGGTTTGCTTCAGCATGTCAAGTTTTTTGCTTTGAATGTCGCAAACGGCGGTGACCACGCTGTTGGGATGCTCGTGCCAGTAAAATGAACGTCCGAATCCCCCGCCGACGACGGCCATGCGGATTTTCTTTTCGTCAGGTTGTCCGAACGCCACGTGGGCCGATGATCCGATGACCGCGGCGGTCGCCCCGACGGTTTTAATGAACGCGCGGCGGCTGACTCTATACTCCGTTCGAGGGTCACTCATGGGATACCTCCGTCATGTCTGAAACCGTTTCAGCCCTTGACTTCCGCAACGTCCGGTCGACAACCCGCACAATTCGATTCGTTCAGCCGGAGACCCTCGCCGGCCCGCCACGGCGGGTAAACTGCTGCGGGCTGGCAAACATCCATCAACTCACACGAGCATGGCGTCACTTGTACTTGTAGGCGTCCACCTTGATCGTCTCTCGCTCGCCCGCCACGGCCCGCCACGGCGAGGCAAGCTTGGTAAACTGCTTCGGGCTGGTGGGGTATTACTTCCCTCCGCCGAACCGTGCGTGGGTCAAGCTAATATAAGTCGGGCCGGTCGGTTTGAGAATAGATTGAAAGACGGTCAAAGCCTCGACATGGAACCGGCCGACCATAAAACCGGCCTCGCGTTCCACCGCGGCCCGGACCATCGAGGCGGATGCTCCTTCGCGTGTCCGCCCAAGAGTCAGATGCGGGCGGAAGGCTCGATTTTCCTTGGGGAACCCCAGATCCGCGTAACGCTGCTCCATCGCCTGTTGGACGGCCAACAATGTCGGAGGCAGTTTAGGTATTCCCGCCCAGAGCACACGAACCGCCCCACGATCGGGAAAGCAGCCCGTACCCGAAACTTCGATCTCAAACGGTTCCGCCGCGCCGGCCGCTGTCACCGCAGCCGCGCATACCGCCGATACTTGCCGATCCGGAACCTCGCCCAGGAATTTGACGGTCAGGTGAATCTGCTCCGGCCGTACCCAGCGCACGAACCGGTCCAGCTCGCCGAGTCGTTTCTGCAATTCGCCCAACCGTTGGCGAATCTTCTCGGGCAACTCGATGGCCACGAAACAACGCATAAATACACCTGTAAAACATCAACATCTTCATCAACGGGCTTTCCAGGCCCGGTAACAGTGCCGGGATACTAACTCAGCGGCGGTCTTTCGCTCACACTCATTTTGTTGTCTTGCGGAATATATCCACCTGCCGATATAATATAATTGAAACGGAAATAAAGGAATAAACCGTGACCAGGGCGACGCAATCTATTCTCAAGCAGGCATTGACCCTCAACCCGGTTGATCGGGCTGAGTTGATCGACGCTCTATTCCACAGTTTCGATCAGCGCAATTCTACATCAAACGATGCCTTATGGACCTCGGAGTCGGAAGCCCGCCTTGATGCTTACAACGCAGGAAAAATTGCGGCCGATACAGTAGAGGCGGTTTTTGACCGTATCGACAAATGACCGTCTTACGCATCCTTTCTGTTGCCGAGGCGGAACTGCACGAGGCTATAGCTTACTATAACGAACAGCGCCCGGGGCTGGGCTTTGAATTCGCCGCGGAGGTCAGGACTGCTTTGACCCGGATCATGGATTTCCCCGATGCCTGGCCAAAATTTTCTTTACGAAGCAGGCGTTGCATGCTTAATCGTTTCCCCTTTGGCATTCTCTACCACCAGAGCAACGAAGAGATTCTGGTTCTGGCGGTTATGCACCTCAAACGCTCGCCCCGAAAATGGCAGGACAGGTTACGCGAAATAACCGGGCAGTAGACAATGCAACAATCTTGAAGTGTTCAATATGATCAGGCTTTGATACGATCTACCTCTCAGCGATAGTGATATCGTGGCAGGCATGCTCTTATCCGCAGTCAAATCGGATTGTCCCTCCTCAAGGAAAATACAAAAGTTACGGAGCGGCTTCCAGCATCGGCCGATAAAGCCGGGCGCGGAACGCGGGGTCACGCAACAAGATGGCCTGCAGGAATGCGTAACTGTAGGTCAAATGCCCCTCGTAACCGCAGGTTTTCCCTTCCCAGGTAAAAAACTCGGCGCCGCCGGGATACGTATTTACCACGCCGTTTTGAAATCCCCCACCGTTCGGAAAGACTCCACGGTCCTGGCGGTCAAGCATCGCCTTGAGCACGCGGTCCCCGTATTCACCCTTGCCCACAATATGCAGGGCGGTGATGAAATAGACCGCATCGCTGACCAGGCATCCGCCGTTGAGATACTCGCCGAAGGTATCCGAGCCGTCCTCCTTTTTGGGAACACCACAGCAGTCGATTCCGGAAAGGTACTCGCCGCGTCGAAACGGCACCAGGTTGATCGGCACGCCGAGATCGAAGCGTTTGAAGCCGGCGGCCTCGATCCGCTCAACGACGCGATCCATGATCTTCCGGCCAGCCACGGGATCCACCAACCCGTGACAGATCGCCAGACTGTTGATCATGGGCGAGACCGGATCGTGCATCATACCGTCCTTACTGATCCACCAGGCCAGTAAACCTGTCTCGGCGTTATAAAAGGTTTTATAAAAGGCGGCCCGGAGCCGGTCGGCGCATCTCGTATAATGCGCGGACTTTTCTTTTTGGCCCAATTGTCGCTCAAGGTCAGCCAGGCAGCGAAAGGCACGATAGGCCAGCGCGTTACAGTAAGCATTCTTATGCCCCGCGTTGATCGTATCGTAGGCCGAATCCGCCCGCATGGGCTCGATCAGCGTTCCATCGTTGCCCGAATGCGTGGATTCAACAAGCCCGTCATCATCGATATCCCGTTTGACAAGATAATCGGCCACAAACTCCAGCCGCTCGATACGTTCTTTCAACCAGGCCCGGTCGCCGGTCGACTCCACATAGTCCCAGGCCGCGATCAGCGGGCTGGCATTGGCGTCCAGCATGTCCACATGGTCCCAATAGGCAACGACTTCACCGGAAGGCCGCGTCTTGTTCAATATCCACCAATCCACCGTTCGACGTACAAGGGCCGCCATGGATACGCCGGGCGCTGCTTCGGGCGTCCAGAACGCCTGGTCGGCCCATAAGCTAATCAGGCAACTGACCGGATCGCTGATGACGTTGTTCGCCAGGATACCCGCCGGCGCACCATGAACATCCTTCCCCCAACACGCACTGACCTGTAGAGCGTTGAACCATCCGCGCCGGGCCATTCTCCATTCGTCCGTATCCCTTAACCCCCGCGGGGCAGGAAGACGCACTGGCTCGAACATAATCGTGTACGCCGTGTTCTCGGCGGGAGCAGGCATTTCAAGTGTAAAATCCACGGTTTGCCGGGCACGATCACCCACAAATCGTCCCAACAGCCGGGGATCACGATCGCAGGTAAGCAACATCTGGCCAAGATCGGGAGCGGAAATAACCGCCGGCAAGGACAGTCGCCCTTGCTCGTCCCACGTGTCCGCCAGGATCGTGGTGGCCGTCGCCCGTGGATCAAATGGAAACACCAGTCCGACGGCCTTACACTTGGCGGCTTCAAGACTGCGCCCGCTGAAACGCATGGCCAGACCACCGTCATCCCCGGGTAGAATGTCCCAGATCAACTCCCCGTCGCCGAGGTTCAGACGATAACGGCCTCCTCGTTTTCCCACGGTTTCATAATGCGTTTGCAGTTCCGATCCGGATCGTAATCCTCCTTCGACACTTAGCCGCAATTCAATCGGTTTGCGCAAGAGATTCGTCTTCGCCCGGTCGCCGCCCTCGGTATCCCAACTCAGAACCGGGATGCTCGCGGCGGCGGTGTCTTGTTCGATGCGCAGCACCGCCGAGCATTTGGTCGCGGGTTTATCCGTCCCCGATTTAGTTTTATCCTGACTGAGCGAAATCCGACAACTGATCGCGATCACGGATCCGGCAACCCAAAGTATTTTTCGCATAACGTGGAGTCCACCTTCCGGGATTTCGAGTGTTCCGTCGTCCATGACAAACGCATCTTCGGCCGGCCGCCCCGGCTTGGAGGGGCCGTCACATCATACAACCACGCCCGCTTATTTGAATAGTAAGTTGGGGGGATTTCACTTTGGATTCCCGGCCGGCCTGAAGTTACCCTTCGCTCCCTGATTTCCCCGGATTCATTTTTCTATAACTCCTCACAAGATATCGAATAACAGAATTTTACTTTCCTCGCGGTGAAATAATCGTCCCTTGGCGGCGACAACATGAACAGAGGATTGAACCGTGCCCGGTATAGAGGCTAGCACGGCGGGCCTGCGCGCATGCATCTTGTCATTCTAACCCTTGACCGTCAGGATTTATTCCGCGCGGATTCGGATGAAAATTTGGCTGATATAATGTTGCTATCATAGAAATTATTGCTACGATACGGGTCATTCACGA
>CAZXSA010000245.1:4809-7488 GCA_964642815.1 uncultured Planctomycetales bacterium
GCTGATATAATGTTGCTATCATAGAAATTATTGCTACGATACGGGTCATTCACGAAGGAGAAGACCATGCCCAACTTTATCGATCAGATGAGCGGTCTTGAAGTGATGTTTGTCACGTGCGCGGCGGTCGGCACGGTGTTGTTCGTCGTCCGTTCGGCCATGATGCTGAGCGGAATCGGGGGGCATGAAGGCGATGCCGATGCGGACGTAAGCGGGACCGACATACACCATGGACATGTGGGTGACCATAACGCCGCCGAATCCGATCTAAGCTTCAAGGCGTTGTCCCTGCAAGGTATTACGGCTTTCTTTATGATGTTTGGGCTGGTCGGCTGGGCCCTGGTGCGTCAGGGCAACGTGGCCCCCGTACATTCGATCGCCGGCGGCTCCGCCGCGGGATTGGTGACCATCTGGGTCATGAAGAAAATCTTCCAGATGGCCGGCTGCCTTCAACGCAGCGGAACGATGAATCTGCAAAACGCCGTCGGCCAGGAAGGCAACGTCTATTTGACGATCCGACCCGGGCAGGTCGGCAAACTTGAAATCGCCGTACAGGGTCGACTGGCCGTGCTGAATGCCACGACCGAGGGAGCGGAGGAAATCAAAACCGGGCAGCGGGCCCGGGTGATAGGGGTCAACGCCGATATGCTGGTGGTTGAAAAGACAACCAAGTAACCGTTTTATCAAAGAAAGGGGATGCGATGCTTACTTCCACAACCATTTGGATGTTTGTCATTATTGCATTTGTAATCTTAGTCATCTCGACGCTGATGTTTCTGGCGTCGCGATACAAACGCTGTTCCTCCGATCAGATTCTCGTGATCTACGGCCGGGTCGGTAAGAACCAGTCGGCCCGCTGCATCCACGGCGGCGGGGCCTTTGTCTGGCCGCTCATACAGGACTATGCCTACATGAGCCTGACGCCGATGACCATAACCATTCCGCTGGAAAACGCCCTGTCGATGCAGAATATACGCATCAACGTACCCAGTACCTTCACTGTCGGTATCAGCACCGAACCGGCCATCATGACCAACGCGGCCGAGCGGTTGTTACGCATCGACCCCCGGGCGATCGAGGACATGGCCAAGGAAATCATCTTCGGTCAGTTGCGTCTGACCGTCGCCTCGTTGACCATCGAGCAGATCAATCAGGATCGCGAAAGCTTCCTGGAATCGATCCGCAAGAACGTCGAGCCGGAGCTGAACAAGATCGGCCTGTATCTCATCAACGTCAATATCACCGACATTACCGACGGCTCCAATTACATCGAGAGCATCGGCAAGAAGGCCGCCGCCGAAGCCATTAACGCCGCCAAGGTCGACGTGGCCGAGCAGGAAAAGATCGGGGCGATCGGCGAGGCCCAGGCCGTCCGCGAGCGGACCATCCGGGTCGCGGAAAACTACGCCGAGTCGGAAAAGGGGCAGAAGAAGGCCGAGGCCGATAAACGTATTTTCGTGCGTCAGCAGGAAACCACCGCGTCGGTCGGCGAGGCGGAAGCCGACCGCGAAAAAAATATTCGTCTGGCCGAAAACATCGCCCAGGCCGAAAAAGGCCAGAAGAAGGCCGAAGCCGACAAGCGTATCTTCGTCCAACAACAGGAAGCCGAGGCCGTCAAGGGCGAAAAACAGGCGGTCGCCGAACAGCGCATCTTCGTGCAGGAGCAGGAAGCCCTGGCCGTCGGCGGCGAGAACAAGGCCAAGGCCGACATCGCCGACGCCGAGGCGCTCCTGGCCATCAAGCGTGCCGAGGCAATGAAAAAAGGCGAGGTCGCCCGGCGTCAGGCCGAGGTGGAAATCCAGAAGGCCCAATATCTGGCCGAGCAGCAGCGGCTCAACGCCGAAGTGATCGTCCGGCAGGAGACCGAAAAACGTAAAATCGAGATCGACGCGGAGGCCGAGGCCGAACGGCTACGCCGCGAGGCCCGCGGACAGGCCGACGCGATCTTGGCCAAATATGAGGCCGAGGCGAAAGGTATCCGGCAGGTATTGGACAGCAAGGCCGCCGGTTATAACGCACTGGTCAAGAGCTGCAACGGCGATGCCAAGGCCGCTTCTACCCTGTTGATGATCGAAAAACTCGAGGAAATCGTCGGCTTGCAAGTCGAGGCCATCAAGAACCTCAAGATCGACAAGATCACCGTCTGGGACACCGGCGGCGGCGACAAGGGCGGTTCATCCACCGCGAACTTTCTGTCCGGGATGATCCGTGCGTTGCCCCCCCTTCAGGAGGTCGCCGGCATGGCCGGGGTACAGCTACCCGATTACCTCGGACGCATGACGGAGAGCGACCAGACGACGGATGGTAAAGCAACGCAACATAAACCGGCTTAGAGTGCATCTACAATAAACGACGTGGAGCTCCCAACGTGACACTGGGAGATCCACGCCGATATGTTTTTATCGGCTCGTGCAGGGCTATTCGCTGACCTGCTGCATTCCTCACTCAATCCCTCACTGGCCCGCCATGGCCCACCCAGGCCCGTCTCCGCTGGGCTCCGCCGAGGCGATCCCGCCATAGGCGGGTAAAGTGCTTCGGGTTGGTATACATCTATCACACCATACGAGCAAGGCGTCATTCGAATTAGTATGCGTCTACCGTGATCGTCCCTTGCTAGCGCGGGCTGGTGTTCTTGCTGGCCCGCCGCAGCCCGCCCAAGCCCGGCTCCGCTCGCCAAGG
>CAZXSA010000246.1:0-7456 GCA_964642815.1 uncultured Planctomycetales bacterium
AAAACATCCTGTACGTTCTCGGCCAGTTCGCGAAACCGTTCCTCGCTCTGCTTGCGCTGGGTTATTTCCTCGCTCAATTGCCGATTAGTGCATTCGAGCTCCGAGGTGCGTTCGCCCAAGGCGTTAATCGAACGGATCAGGGTGCCGCGCAATCCGCCCAGACAGGCCGTGGCCATCCCCGTCCACAAGGTAAAGCTTACAATCTCCGCTATCCAGGAAGCAGGGCGGACGGTGTAAGCATTGAAATCGATATCGTATTGGATGACCCCGTGATACACCCCAAAGGCAATGGATGCCAGGATAGCACAACAGATGGCAATGGCCGTGATACCGGCCCGCGTACCGAAAAAGATGGTGACCAGTATACCGGTTAGAACCAGCAAGGTCTTTCCGGCGCTGACCAGGCCGAACGATAAAAATCCCCCGAATCCCGCTAGAAACAAAACGCTGAAAATAACGGAAATGCGGAAACGAAACGGGCACCGCCGACGTAGGATGGCGGTGGCCCAAACGAGAGCGCACAGGCCAATCTGCAAAGACATGCTTTCCTGCCAGCCAACGTCAAACACCCGGGCCAAGGACGTAATCAGAACCGGAACGGCTAGAATTCCAATAGCGATGAGGGTTGAATCCGCCAAGCGGCTCAACACGATATCGAGGGTTTCGATGCCCGATCCAGAAACACTTGTGTTGGTTGGTGAACGAGGGGTTTCCGTTATCATGATAGTGCTACCGAATTGCATGCTTGCCCTTGGCAGGCAAAGCTCTTTGACTTATCTTCTCTCGACGGATTTTCTCGGAGACGGCTGGGACGAGCAAGATTTACATATGCCAACGAGCCGTATTGGGCTATTGTACAACGCCCGCCCGACACCGTCGACTCATTGGGATTTGTTTTCGACTTTCGAGGACTGAGATCGCGGGGAGCCCGTCATGGAATCTTTCCGCGGATGGACCACGGGAAATGGGGTTGTTTCATGGGGCGGAGCGTGGGTCAGCCTTGGATTGCGGGGGAATATGGAGGATATACGCCGTGCCGAGAAAAATCAGCGATCCGCAACACACATATCCGCTGTTTGGCGTACTCTGCCTTCGGCGTACGCCTTCGCACTCATTGTATTCAATACTCTTACCCGGCATCAGGACAAAACAACACCAACGCCGTGGCGACCATGACCAGGCTCGCCAGTAAAGTCGCGAGATCCACCGGAAAATTGAGCGTGTTGCGTCGCACGAGCGTACCCTCCCTGATGGAAGGTCGCGACCCGCAAGGGTTCAGGAAGTACGCCGGGCTTCGCGCACAAGAGGCACGATTATCCGCCCGCGGCGGCCGCGGGCAGCTCGGGGATCATGCCGAGCAGGAAAACCATGGTGAAAATACCCACGGTCTCGACGATACCCATCGCGATAATGATGAAAGCCAAGCCCTTGCCTTCGCTCTCGCTCAGGGCGCGGATGCCCGCGGCTCCAATCATGCCCTGCATCCAGGCGGACAACATCTCGCCCAGACCAGTGGCCAGCCCGATACCCAGCAACAAGCCGGCATCGCTGACCGCGATCTCCGCGCTGTTAAACACCCCGCGCATCTGATTCATGACGATCATCGCGTAAAGAACCTGACTGATGGGCATACCCACGAGAATGATGTAGGTAAAGCTCAGGGTACGTCCGGCCTTGCCTTCGCGCGCCCACGCCCCGGCCGCCGCCTGCCCGGCCAGGCCAATGCCGATCGCGCTGCCCAGGGCGGCCATGCCCAGAGCCAGCACATCGCCCATTTCACCCAGGAATCGCCAGAAGGTGTCCGCGGCGGCCAACAGCGTGACCCCGCCCAAAGCCCCGGTTCCAAACCATGCGCCTTCGACCAACATCATAATTGCTCCTGTTTGGTTTGCTCAAGGAAGGGCTTGTACGGATGCCCCGTCCATTGCATGCCCAGATTATTCGAGAATTCCAGCATATTCAGACGCACGCCGTGCGCGAACAACGCGATCAGCACGAGTCCGATATTCAACGCATGTCCCAAGATCAAGACCACCACGGTCATCGCACGAGACGGCAAACTAAAGGCAATCTCGTTAAAGCTCACGGCCAGCACCGAACCGGCCAAGCCGACGGCCATCAAACGTACGTAGCTGATAATATCGGAGAACGACGACAGGATGGATAACGGCATATCCGCCAAGCCGAGTCCCAGCATGTGAAACACCCGCCGCGAGGGATGAAGAAACAGTATCGCGAGGCCGCCACCCACCAGTAACAAATAGGGCCACGGGGTGCTCCAATCAAACGCGGATTTCAGCACGAAACTCTGCACCACGCCGAGCATGCCCCACATAATCAAGGCCCAGCCGACCTGGTTCAGAAAACGCAGGTCGGGGAACAAGCGAACCGCCCGCCATACGTGTGCAAGGCTTAGATGGATGGCGCCTAGCAAAAAGCTGATACGCATTAACAGGAGCCGGGACTCCTCGCCCAGATTCACCTCGATCAGCGGCGTATATAACGTGCGTCCAAAGAAGCTTGCGCACAACAGTCCCCAGATAACCGATGCGCCACCCACGACCATCATCAGATGGATCAATTCGCCACCCAGGGCGGCCTTGGCCCGTCGGTAGAGAAGTAGCGGACCGAGCAGGAACACCAATCCGTACCCGCCGTCACTGGTCAGCATCGCCGCGAATAGCGGCAGGGCGATCATGAAGGCCACGGAAACATCGAATTCGCGATAGCCGACGACGGTCCCCAGAATATCGAAAAGCGCGGCGATCGGTCGCACCGGACGCGCATAACGAACCAAGGTCGGAGGCTGCTCGTCCGGGGCGGGTTCCTCCAGACGTACCGCGCTGGGAATCTGGGCCTTGGCCAGTTCCGCCTCGAGGGTCGGAGCCACGTCCGCGGGTACCCAGCCTTGCAGAGCGAAAAGGTGATCGTTGCCGGCTGCCCCGCGCATGACCTTGTCGTATTCCGCCTGACGGGTCAGCCGAACCACTTCCTTGCGAATCTCCGCTTCGAGATGGGCCAGTTGCCTGAGCCGCTGGGCGTCCTTCCGCATGGCGTCCTGACATTCGGCGGCCTCGGCCCGAATCCGGTCAACACCGCGCCGCGGAGGAGTGATTTCCTCGCTGCCTTCGGGAAGCTCGGGCGCGCCCTTGCGCACCACGACCGCCGTCAGCACCCGTTTGCCCGGCCAGGACCACAACTCATGCACCAGATCGGCGCGCACTTCGCTCAACGCTTTGCTCGGCACGCTGAAAAACCGCACTTCCAGGCCCGCTTCGCGCAACCGGGCAAGCTGGTCGGCCTCCACGTTGCCCCACATGCTCGCCTCTTCCAGTTCGCGATGAAGCTGCGCGAGGCGATTACGCATCTCCGCCGCTCGCCGTTGAATCGCGATGACTTCCTGGCCCGCCTCCAGGGGAGCGATGTCCGGTCGAGGGCCGTCCGGCTTTTCCTGCTCGAGAACCTGAATCGCCCGTTGTTGAATATCGATGATTCGCGCCTGCTCGGGATCGGAGGTCTCCCGGCTCGAATCCACCGGGGTCAGATGTATCACGCCGAGGGCGCGCAGCTTCCGCAGCAGATGATCGCGATCCGCCTGGCGCGTCGCCAGAAATACCTTGGTCATGGGGACGATCATTCGGACTGCTCCTCTACCTCGCTATGGTCCGTGGGATTATCCGACTCGCTCGGCTCGGCGTCGGCCAGTTTCGCCTTGACGATCTTGGCCCGAGCCACGCTGGCCGTCAATTCGTCGCCCAACCGGATCCGAATAACCCGAATAGCCTCGCGGGCCTCCGGAATTTTCACTTTCTCGAAGAGGTTGACCCGCTGAATGATCCGCGTCAATTCACGATACAACAGCTCCTTCTGTTTATCGAAAATACCCAGCTCGACGCTGCGGCGGCTTAAATCGCGAATATCCTCCACCGCCTGATCCACCCAGGCGGGCGTGCCGAAAAGGCTGTATTTCGGGGTCGTGAAGTCCACGCCTTCCAGGGTGGGAATCTCCACGCCGGCCACGTTGATCATCGTGGTCCGCACCTCGCGCGGCTCGCCCAGTTCCCGCGGATTGATCCCCGCCCGATCCGCCAGTACCGTCTCGTACCGACGAAATCGCTCGCCGGCCTCCTCCGCCAAGCGCTGGGCCTCGTCCCGCGCCCGGGCCACTTCCCGTAAACGGAGCTGAAGCAACTGTTGCTTGAGCTGCAACATGGGCAGATAGCGCTCGTAGCGCGTGACCGCGTCACGGTAGCGCTTCAGTTCCGGTCGCGTCATTTTGATCTTGGCGGCCATCGCTTAGCTCTTTTTCGGCCAATGCTTCTCGATAATGGATTGACGAATGCCGGTTTCCATCGGCTCAAAACATTCCGCCAGAATGGACCAGCAGCGATCCAAAGCCTCGAACAGCGGTATATTCACCGCCAGGTTCATGATCTTGTCCTCGAACAACTCGCCGTATTTCAGCAGCCGGCGGTCCCACGCGGACATTTCAAAACCCATGTCCCGTTTCTCGCGGCTCTCGCGGCACAGGGCGTACAACTGAATGCAGCCGTCCATGATCGCCCGATGATCGTCGCGGGTCTTGCCATTCACCTGCTGTTTGAGTCGGGAAAGAGAACCGAACGGCTCGATCCGGCCGTTCCGCAGGTAAAACTGCCCCTCGGTGATGTAACCGGTGTTGTCCGGCACCGGGTGGGTCACGTCATCGCCGGGCATGGTCACGCAGGCCAACACCGTCACCGAACCGGCCTCGTCGAAATCGACGGCCTTTTCATAGCGCCGGGCAAGCTGCGTGTAGAGATCGCCCGGGTAGCCACGGTTCGAGGGAATCTGCTCCATGATAATGGAGATTTCCTTGAGGGCGTCGGAGAACGCGGTCATGTCCGTCAGCAGAACCAGAACGCGCCGACCCTGCAAGGCAAATTGCTCGGCCACCGCCAGACACTGGTCCGGGATCAGCAGACATTCCACGACCGGGTCGGCCGCCGTATGGATATACATCACCGTTCGCCCGAGCACCCCGCCGTCCTCGAAAGTCTGTCGGAATTTCAGGTAGTCATCGTGCCGTAAACCCATGCCACCCAGAATAATGATGTCGGCGTCGGCCTGCAGCCCGATCCGGGCCAGCAGTTCGTTGTAGAGTTCGCCCGCCACGGAGAAGATCGGCAGCTTCTGCGACTCCACGAGCGAGTTGAAGATGTCGATCATCGGAATGCGCGTTTCGATCATCTGGTCGGGCATGCGCCGGCGGACGGGATTCACCGGCGGCGAACCAACATCCACGCCGTCGGCGTTGATTTGACCACGACCGTCTCGTGGCCGCCCCGCGCCGTCGAAAACCCGCCCGAGCAGGTCCGTTGAAAACGGCACCTGCATGGGGTGGCGGAGAAACCGCACCCGGTCATTGTTCGATACGCCCTGAGTGCCGGCGAACACCTGCAAGCTCACCTCGCGGCCTTCGAGCCGGATCACCTGGGCCAGCGAATCCCCGCGGCCCGTACTGATGACCGCCAGATCGTCATAACCCACGTCACTGGCCCGGACCGTCACCACGTTGCCCGCGATGCGCCGGATATCGTCGTAATATTTTCTCATGATTCCTGTCCCTTGGTCGCGATAAACCGATCGATCTTCGCCAACCGGTCCCGGTATTCGTCGGTATCGGCCGCCGCGTAGTTCCAGTTCCTGATCAGGTCGGTGACCTTGAACATGGCCCGGCGGGCCTGCTCCTTGTCCGCGAAGGCATACTCCAGGTTCAATACTTCCAGCAGCTTGTCGAAAGCGAAAACCTGCCGCTCGGCCGGGGTCGCCCCGTCCACGTCGTCAAAGGCGTTTTGCTGCAGGAAACAGTTATCGAAGACATCCGCGCTCAACGCGACGGTCAAATCCTCGATCGACGTGCCCTCCTCGCCCACCACGGTCATCATCTGCTTGATTTCGTTACCCCGGGCCAGCAGCCGTCGAACCTTGGCCACCTTGGCCGGATCGATGATCCCCGTGTATTTGCTCCAGGAGTCCAGAGGATCGATGGCCGGAAAACGCCGAGCATCGCTCCGCGCCCTGGACAATCCGTAAAAGGCACCGACCACCTTCAAGGTGCCCTGCGTGACCGGCTCCTCCATGTTGCCGCCCGCCGGGCTGACCGTCCCGCCAATGGTCAACGACCCCAACCGTCCATCCTTCAACTCGATGACACCGGCTCGTTCATACAGGGCGGCGATACGGCTTTCCAGATAAGCGGGGAACGCTTCCTCGCCGGGAATTTCCTCCAGGCGGCCGGACAACTCGCGCATCGCCTGGGCCCAACGCGAGGTGGAATCCGCCAGCAGAAGCGCGTTCAGCCCCATCTGGCGGTAATACTCGGCCAACGTGACGGCCGTGTAGATCGAAGCCTCGCGGGCCGCGACCGGCATGGCCGAAGTGTTGCAAATGATGATGGTTCGTTCGATCAGGCTGCGGCCGGTACGCGGATCCTGTAACTTCGGAAAGTCCCGAAGCGTCTCCACGACCTCGCCCGCCCGCTCGCCGCAAGCGGCGATGATCACGATGTCGATCTCCGCGTGCCGGGCGGTAATCTGCTGCAATACCGTCTTGCCCGCCCCGAACGGGCCGGGAATGCAATACGTGCCGCCGCGCACAACCGGAAACATCGAATCGATAATCCGCACCCGCGTCACCAGCGGATCCTGGGGCATCAGCCGTTGCTTGGCGACGCAAAGCGGAAGCTTGACCGGCCAGGTCTGCCGCATGCGGACGCCATGCTCCCGCCCCGCCTCGTCCGCGAGCACCGCGATTTCATCCTCGATCGTATAATCACCGGGATTGGCGATGCGGCGAACCTTAAGAGTCCCGCGCAAGCCGAAAGGCACCATGATCGCGTGCTTGAACAGCGTCTCCGGCACCGTGCCCAGCGTGTCTCCCGCCTCGACCGAGGCGCCCGCCTGCACCGTCGGAGTGAACGTCCACTTGTTGTCCGTCGACAGCGGGGCCAGATATTGACCCGGGGTCAGGAAGTAACCGACTTGTTCCGCCAGTTTCGGCAACGGGTTCTGCAGGCCGTCGTAAATCCCGCCCAGCAGACCGGGCCCCAGGTTGACCGAGAGCATTTCCTCGCGAAACTCGACCGGATCGTTGACCCGCAAACCGCGAGTTTCCTCGAAGACCTGCATGTCGGCCACATTACCCCGAACCCGAATCACCTCCGACAACAGCCGCGTTCCGTCGCTCCGCACGCAATAACCTACGGAGTTCTGCACCACCCGCGCGCTCGTTTCGGCCTTCACCAAGTTGCCATGAACCGCAATGATCCGCCCGTTCACGCAAGTATCCTTTCGACAAGAGGTCAGGATTCGCGGCCGCCCTCGGACTTTCGCGTCACCCGCTGCCATCGTTCCAACAGCATCAGCCGAGCCGCGTAGGCGGCCAGTTCGTCATTTCCAAAGGTGAACCAACGGTC
>CAZXSA010000247.1:0-7451 GCA_964642815.1 uncultured Planctomycetales bacterium
CTGAAGATGATAGCTGGGCCAAGTGGTGGAAAAAGTGGGAAATCGGCTATCTGGAACAGCCTCAAAAACAATTGTGTCTTTGTGCGTGCCTGACCTTTATGTTTATCGCTGTTGCGCTCGGGATCCTGATATTAAATCGACTCTCCTTCTCCGAAAGAACTGTTTTCATCTTGGTGCCGCCTGCTTTACTTGGCGTGAATTTTACCATCAACACCATCCGCGTTTTGGCCTATATCAAGAAATCACGTAACTCTTCCCCGGACTGAACCATTTAACCGATCAACGCTGACCGCCGCCTGAAACAGATGATCGCAATCGTGAACATAAACGCCAAAGCAATCCCGTCCCAAGCGGGGCGCAGGTCTGCAATTATGGTCATGCAGAGTCACCGGTCGAGCGGCTGGTCTTATCCGGCCTTTCGCGTTATGATTCGACGGGTTAGCTGGGGTAAACTTTCGTTTTTTAATCGAGGAATCATGATGAAAAGACATGCTCTGTTGCTGGGTTTGTTCCTTCTTCCGACATCGGCGGCCTATGCCTCCTTCGATGTTGACAATCCGCCGATGGGCGTTTTTTCCGACGAGTGGTACGCCGTGATGTTCAAGGGGCAGAAGAGCGGACACATGCACTCGCGCATGGAACGCAAAAAGGGTGAGACCGGCGAGGTGATCGTCTCGACCATCACCATGCGGCTGGAGGTGGGACGCGGCGGCACCCCGGTGGTCGTCTCCATGAAACAGAGCAACACGGAAACCCTCAAGGGCAAACCGGTCGCCTTCTCCAATGTGCTCCAGCTAGGCAACGTCCCTACCACGACCCGAGGTACCGTCAAGGACGGGCAGGTAAACATCATGACCACCCAGTTCGGCCGGTCCACGACTCAGACCTACGCCTTGCCCGAAGGAGCTACCATGAGCTGGGGCAGCATTATCGCCCAAGCCAAAAACGGCATCGACACCGGGACGACCTACGAGATCGGCCTTTACGAACCAAGCATGGCTCCGGACCGCTTGATCCCGGTCAAGGTGGAGATGCTCAAGCGCGAAACGATCGACCTTTTCGGCCGCAAGGTCGAGGCGGTCAAATCCCGGCAACTTATGACGGTGCAGGGCATGCTTGGCGGGGCCAGTGACGTGGAAACCTTCGTCTGGTTGACGGACAAAACCACCGCCGCCCGCATGGAAATGACGATGATCAATTTTCCGATCGAGGTCATCGCGTGCAGCAAGACGGTGGCCATCGCCCCCAACGACCCGGCCGAGCTGATGCTGGATACCCTGATCACCATCGACACGCCGATCCATGCGGAGCGGGCCCGGTCGATCACCTACCGCATTCGCCAGAAAAACGGCGAGGATCAAACCGCGCTGGAACATTTGCCGGAAACCGCCATCCAGAAAATCGACAGTAGGAGCAAGAAGGAGGTCGTGGTCACGGTCACCCGGCCTTCAGCGCGCAAACCGCCGATCCCCGCGGACACGCTGAGCGAGCAGGATCGCGAGCTTTATCTGGCGGCAACATCGATGGTCAATCATAAGGATCCCGAGGTGGCCAAGCTGGTCAAGCAGGCCGGCGGCGACGAGAAGGATCCCCGCAAGCGGGCGGAACGATTGTGCCGGTTTGTCGGCCAATACGTGCGTAGCAAAAACTTAAACGTGGGCTTCGCGACGGCCAGCGAGGTGGCCCGCAGCCGGGAGGGCGATTGCACGGAACACGGCATCCTGCTGGCCGCCCTGGGGCGCGGGGCGGGCATCCCCACCCGGTTGGTTACCGGGGTTGTGTATACCGACGATTTCGAGAACCGCCGAAATGTCTTTGTAGGCCACCTGTGGACCCAATTCTGGCTCGACGGCCAGTGGGTCGATCTCGACCCGGCGTTGCGGCAGACGGACGTGGACCCGACACACATTGCCTTCGGCCTCAGCGCCGCGGGAGATACCGGCGTGGCGGACATGACCAGCTCATTCTGGCTGGCCATGGGCAATCTGGAAATCGCCATCGTGGCCGCCGACCCGCCGATAGCCCCGTCTTCCGAGAGCCTCCCCGCCAAATAAGGGGACGGCCTTACCGCGTTGACGCTGGACGCTAATCGTGGTAAACATAAAGCAGGCCAAGGGGCTGCAACTTCTGGTTTTGGCGTGATTTAACCGGCCGGACGGATCGGGACCGCCAGGCATGGTGGTCGGAACCGTCAGGCCCGACACGAGCGGTTATGGCGAAATCCAGTTACCCTCCTTTGATGGCGGAGTAGTCCGTGAAAGTCAAGAGTTCCGTTGTTCCGATCGTGCTGACAGTGGCCGCGGTTGCGGCGGTACTGATTCTCAGTTCATGGCTGAACACGCAATTGGTCCCCGCCGACATACGACTGTCCGAGCAGATCAATGCCGAGGTGAAAAAAGCCCAGAGTATGTTGGTGGCCTACGACCCCTCCGCCAGCCGCATGCTGACCCTTCTTCAGATACCGAGCGATCCGGGCGCGGCGGCCACGGCGCCCAATGGCCGCGACGCATCCGACGCCGAATCGGCCTTACCCGCACCCCCTGAACAGGACGAACACAAGGGCCGATTGCAGCGCAACGAACAACTGCTTAAAGATGCCCTGGCGATGGTCACCAACGCGGTCCAGATGGGTCCGGTCCAGGTGGGCGACGAGACTTACAGCGGGAGCATGCACCCGGCCGCCACGCGCTTGCAGACTGTCTTGATTTACAGCCTGGCCGACCTCAAACGCCGCGAGGCGGCAAACTATCAGGCGAAGGCCGTCGAGAATCGCGATCGTTTTTACCGGGTATACGACAACTGGATGAACGTGCAGGCCCGTCTTCGCTCGACAGCCCGCGGTCTGACGACTGATCTGTCAGCGCTTCCGGATGCTGCCGTTGCAAAATCCAAAGCCTCGCGTTCAAGCAAGGGCGGGGCCATCAAGAAAATGCTTAGCCGCCTCCTATCGCCCGGCGCGGGAGGGCAACCGGCAAGCGAACCGCCCGATGACACCGTTTTGACCACCGAGACGACGACCGTCCCCGAATCCATCGAGGTGGAGGTTTCCGCGATTGTCGATGAACAGTTGCCGACGATCGATCAGCGTATCGCGCAGATGCGCGTACAACGCGAGGAACGCACGGCCACGATCGCCGAGGCACGGCAAAATGTTGAGCAATTGACCGAGACCACCGCGCAACTTCAGCGGAAAATCGACGCTTTGAACACCGAGGCCAGGCAAGCCGAGCAACGCATGATGGCCTTGCGGGAAGCGGGCATCGATCCGACCGACGAGCAATCGCTGAAAAACTTCGTGGAACAATACGAAGCGGCGGCAAAGACCGCGCGACGGGCCTGGCGGGAAGCGGAAGTTCTGCAAAAAGGCTCGATTCTGAACGCCCGGCCGGATACCAATGAAGAGGAAGAGTGGTTAAGCGCCCCCTTGGTCGCGGCGGACCCGAGCCAAGCGATGGAGCCCGTGCGCGGCCTGGTTGCCTACGAGGGCGACCTTCGGGCGGAGCGGGCCCTGCTGGAAACCAACCAGGCCCTACTCGCCCAAATCGACAACCAGATAGCGGAGCTCACTCAGACCAAGCAGGCAACGGAGGAGATGGTCGCCAAGCTGACGAATACGAATCGCCGACTCAAGGAAGAAGCCCTTCGGCACGCGCGGCGAACGGTCGAACTCATGGCCATGGCCGCCCAACTGGAGCATGACGCCGCCACCCTCGTGGAGGAGCAGGGAATCCGCGCCGCCCAGAACGCCTCCCGGGCTATGTCCAAGCAACAAAACGACACCCGGGATTTCATCGCGACCAAGGAGAACAAACCTAACCATCCCAACGCCAAGGAACTGAACACCTTGGCGAACGATCGATCGCAGGTCGGTTATGCCGATGTTTTGAAAGGCGATATGGAATACTGTCTCGCGGTTATCCGGGCTCAGACCGCCGACGGCTGCCGAGCCCAGGCTCCGCTGCTGGAGCGGGCCACGGTGATGGGTATCGCGGGCAAGCCAGACTTGCTGCCCTCTTCCGCCGAGGCCGGCTCAAACTCGGAGGCGGAATCCATCCCCGCCTGGGTTTACGATGCGGACGCGGCCAGAAACACCGCGAAAGAGCAATCAGACAAAGCTCTCGAATCCGCTCGAAATGCTCTGGATTTTTACCAGAACGCGGATGAAACACTCAACCAGATATGGGTATTACACACCAATATCGCCGCGGTAAGGCAATTACTCGCCCGGCTGAGCCCGGACCCGGCCCAACAGCAGGAGCATCGCCGCCTGGCCCTCGAAAAATATACCCTAGCTATTCAGGATCGCAGAGATCGTCCGGAAGCCCCGCTGTACGTTCGTATTATCGATTATCTTAAAGCCAACCCATGACCGCTACCACCGAGCGAATGTTGCCGCGAAGCCGACGCAGACCATACGAGCGGCACGCCCGACAATGCTTTAACCATACGTCTGCCGTCATCAACCTGATATGGACGATCCCCCTTGCATTCGCATTGCCGGCCGCCTCGGCCCACCCGTTGAGCAACGACCATATCGAGCATTTTTGCATACTGACCATTCTGCCGGACCGGGTCGAGCTGGATCTATTGCTGGACATCGCGGAAAATCCCTCGGCGACGATCCGCAAGAACCAGATCGATACCGACGGCGACGGCCAGGACTCCGAGCAGGAACAAAAAGCTTGGCTGGCGACGAAAGCAACGGATTTCATTACCACCCTGCCGGTTTCCCTGAACGGGCAACCCCTCGCCTGGCAGGTCGTGCCCGATGCCCGCGACACACGAACACAACAGAGCACCCCCACGAAAATCATCCTGAAAAACGCCGGCGTTCTGGGTATGCCCAACTATCGTTTGATGATTCGCTACGCGGCCGCCTACCCGGCACCGTTGCCCGAAGGCCGGCACGTCCTCGAATTCAAAAATCTTCTTTATCTCGATCATTCCGGCCTGCAACGCATCCTTCTGGCCCCGCCGGTGACGAAGGTTCTATTACTTGAGCCTCGGCCGGCCCTTGTCGATGAGGGTGTCGATCCGTTTTTATATGAACAGTATAATCCGGACCGACTCCCCCATGAACGCATGACAACTATTACATTCGAGGTGACCGCCGGTCATGGGGCATCGACCCAAACGGCCGACTCGGGAATCAAAGCATCGGACAAGGCCGAACATGGCGAATCATCCACCCTGCCCCCCTACCTGCAAAGCCTGAACGATCCGCGGAATGATCCGAGTCAAACCCGTTCCTATTATCGCCAAGCCGACCGGCTGATTAATCTGCTCCGCGGCAAATGGAGCATCGCCGCGATCCTCATGGTGGCCGGTTTTTCGTTCGTCTGGGGGGCCGCCCATGCCCTGGCCCCCGGCCACGCCAAGACCGTGGTCGCCGCTTACCTGATCAGCCGGCGCGGCAGCTACATGCAGGTGGTTTTCCTGGCCGTCGTGGTCACGTTGACCCATACCGCTTTAGTGATCCTGCTCGGTTTGGTGATCTGGTTTTATCAGCGCAGCCATCCGGAGATCGGCCCGGCATTGCAACTGTGGCTGGGGCTGGTCGCCGGGTTGATGGTAGCCGGCATGGGTTTGATGCTTCTGCGACGGGCGTGGAGACAAAGCCATCGTACCGGGCATGGGCATCATGCTCACGGACACGACCACCCGCCGCGATCCGGCTGGCGAGCATTGTTCCATCATTCGCATCCTCATCCTGAAGAATGGGCGTATCGACACAAACATACGCATGAGCACCCCCACGCGTGTGAACCTTCCCACGATCATGCCGACTCCGCCGATGAGGATCGGTTGAATTATCGCCTATTGCTGCTTCTGGGCGTGGCCGGAGGCATCGTGCCCTGTCCGACCGCGATGATCATCATGCTTCTGGGGATCGCGGCCGACATCGTACCCGGCGCATTGTTTGCGGTGGGTGTATTCAGCCTCGGCCTGGCGGTCACTTTAACCGCGGTCGGCCTGCTCGCCGTCACCGGCCGCCGATTCGTCATGCGCTGGCTGTCGGACGCCGAAAAGGACACCGGACAACTATCCGCCGGCGGCCACCGGCTCCTGCACGTGGTTTTACCCGCCGCCAGCGGTCTGGTAGTGGCCGCCCTGGGCCTGCTGATCAGCGGTAACTATGCTCTCATGCTGCTCGGCGGTCGTCCCTTGTTTAATTGGGTGTGAAGTTGTCCATAATGGCCGCAGCTCTAACTCAAGCAATACCAGTATGTCGATGGCCGGAAGTTCGTGGCTTATCAAGGACCGCTCGCATCCGATCCTCCGACGAAGGCACGGCGATCAGATGAATATGATTGGGCATCAGGCAGTAGGCCCAGAGTTCAACCCCGCAGCGCGGACACCATTCGGCCATCAAATCCAGGTAGGCCTGATAATCCTCCTCGGAGAAAAACGTTTTATGTCGACGATTCCCCCGTTGGGTAATATGATGTGGATAACCCGGAACAATCACGCGTGCGATTCGAGGCATGGCCCTCCATGACACCAGCTTGACCTCAGGGCAAGAAACAGGTACGGTGGCCATTGAATTCTTGTTCCCCGAATTCTAAAGACAAGAACACAAAAGGCCATATATGCTATTCACATCTCACTACAGCGCCGTCATAGTCGTCTTATGCTTTGCCGCATCGACGTCGGCGGCAACGCGAATCGAACATCGCCAGCCATTCTTCACGATCGAGATACCGGATGGCTTTCAGCAAGCCCAATCTCAGCCCTCTCCGAACCTGTTGTACTTGTTCGGAACGGCACCCGGCGACACTCCGAGCATGGTGATTTCCATCCAGGACCTTGGCGGCCGAATCGGCCTAGAGAGATTGACGAAATCGGACATTTCCAACGGCGCTTTGCCGGGGTATAAACTCGACATCGAGTATCAGTCTCTTATGGGTACCGAGATCAATGTCCTTGTCTTTCGCCGAACGAAAGAAGGTTTTCAGTTATTTACCCTCGGTGCCCAAATCCCACTGACTCAACGGGGTATTCAAATCAATGTTAGCGGTCTGGCCGAGCAAGAGGGTGAAATCCGCGAGGAACTCCACAACTTATTGATGTCCTTTGAAGGTGAGTTGATCACCTCACGTCTGCCGTCGGGACAGTTGGTGACGGTCAGGAAGATACCCGCGGGTGAGCGAATATTTACCCTCATTTGGTCGGCGCTCGCAATCGTTGGCTGGCTTGCCCTGCCCGTATATGGGCTATTTCGGCTCATGCTCATCGGTAGACCCTTGAGCTGTCTCCGAGTGCGGCGGATATGTTTGGCGACCTGCGGGATTTGCCTTCTCTTCAGCAGTGTGCTTCGCGTAATCCACGCCCAGCATTTCCACGACCAAACCCAATGGCTATACGCTTTGATCGGCATTGCCGTGGCCGCCTTGGTCTTGAATGCACACAGACGATTGTCAAAGGTGTTTATACCATCGCCCTCCCCCTCG
>CAZXSA010000248.1:0-7440 GCA_964642815.1 uncultured Planctomycetales bacterium
GTCTACGGGGCGGGGTGTATCGCGATGGCCTATATGTCCCCGCGTTTCGGCTGGGTCGCCTTTGTGACCGGCCGATGCCCGGGCCAGAATGAGCCGTCAATCTGGCCGGGGCCGGACCTTTCGGAAATCTTCCGCTCGCCTCTGGCTTTGCTGGTCTTGTCGGCGACCGAGGGCGTTAAAAACGCCGAGCAGGTAATCATCGGCCTGTTGTTGTTCGTGGCGGCCGAGGCTGTTCTGGTGTTGTTTTCGCTGCTATTGATGCCCTTCGCGGCCGCCGAAGGCGAGCGGACGCGAACGCTGTTCGCCCGCTGCGTCAAGCTGACCTTCTGGTCGCTGACTCCGCTGGTGGTGTTGGCCTTGGCGTTGCAGGCCATCGAATTGTTTATGCGGCCGACGGTTACGGAGTGGGCCAATTATGCATTTGTTATCAGTTTGTGTATCACGGTTTTCGTGGCGTGGTCCGTGTGGATATGGATGCGTTCGGGCCTGCGCTGCCCCGCGCCAATCAATCCGCAAGAAGCCAAACCGCGCCGGCCGCTGTGTGAACGGTGCGGGTATATTCTGACGGGGCTGAAACCGACCGGCCGCTGCCCGGAGTGTGGCGAACCGATTGGCTGCTCACTGCCCGAGGTACGCCGGCCGACCGCCTTCGCCGCCGCCGGCAATATCTTTCAGGCCTTCATCGGCTTTTTTCGCACGGTGCCGGCCGCTCTGCTCGGCCGGGAATTTTACAAAGAACTGGCCATTCACGATCAATATCCCGCCGCCCGGCGCTTCGCCATTTATGTAAGCATTCTGACCGGGCCGATTCTGCTGGTCAGTTACGTCGCCTTCCGGATGCTCTTCCTCGGGCCACAGGATATGGCCCGGATATTGGCGGATGACGACGTGGCGCTCTGGGCCGTCGGTCTGGGGAGCGGCGCATCGCTTGCCGCGTTATTGATCTGTTCGTTGGTTATCCTCTGGGGAGCGAGGTTCGGCCGTAGCAAGCTGCGGGCGATGGCCACGCCGTTGTTTTATAACAGTGTCTGGATCTGGCTTCTGGTTATCATCGAGATGGCCGTCATATCGTGCGATACGTGGCTCGGCAAGCGTATCAATATGAGCCGACTGATTGACGTCGGGGACATCGGAAAGATGCCGGTGGGGGTCGTTTATGGAATTATATTTCTGCTGTTCCATGTCGCCGTGCTGGTCGTCGCGGCCTATCGCACCTACCGCGCCACCCGCGATACCCGCTATGCCAACCGATAGGTCCGCCATCTGGTAAACAGGCGCCAAAATACTTGCGGGAAACATGGAACTCGCCGCTGCCTCCATCTCAATCCCGAAGGGATTTCGTTATACAGCCCAGGGTCGCGGCGTCAGCCGCCACCCTGGGAAACCACGGCCGCATCACCCAACCTACCCCAACGGGGTTGCGTTATTCCCATACGAATCCGTAATCTTCTTGCGGGTTATGTGTACATGGAAATGCACAGAGATGGGGACGACAATAACGACCGTGAGTAACGTAACCCCGTTGGGGTATGAATTTCGGCCTCGGCAACCCTATCTCGACAGCTCAGTATCGGGATTCCCATTCCACGTTACGGGAGAAAGGATTCCCCAATGCTTGGGTGCGCGAAAGGATTCTCGCGCCAGCATGAGCTTGTGGTGGTGCGACAAAATTGTCGTGACGGGCGGCATCGCTTTCCCACCCTTAGAGAAAGTGGGCCACCCATCGCCCACCCCTGACTCTACATGCCCTTCGTGGCGCGATAGGATTACCGGGCATAACCGCGCGGATGGGCCTGGTGCCAATTCCAGGCGGATCGGATGATGGCTTCCAGTACGGTGTATTCGGGTTGCCAGCCGAGAACCTGTCGGGCCTTGTTCGCCTGAGCCACGAGGCGGGAGGGGTCACCCGCCCGAGCCGGCTCGATCTTCACCTTGACGTCGCGGCCGGTGACCCGGCGGGCGGTTTCGATCACCTCCATCACGGAAAATCCGCTACCGGTCCCGAGATTCAAAAAGCACGACTGGCCGCCGCCGCGCAAATAATCCAGGGCCAGCAGGTGCGCCCGGTCGAGATCCGCGATATGGATATAATCGCGGATGGGAGTCCCATCGGGTGTCGGATAAGTGTTGCCGAAGACGGACACGAAGGGCAGCTTGCCGGCGGCGGCGGCCAATACGTTGGGGATCAAATGCGTTTCCGGCTCGTGGTCCTCGCCGCAGCGGGTCGTCGCCCCGGCCGCGTTGAAGTAGCGCAAAGCGGCGAATTTCAGGGCGTAAGCCCGGTCGTAGCTTTCCAGAATCCGCTCGATGAAAAACTTGGTCCACCCGTAAGGATTGGTCGGCGACTGCGGATGGTCCTCGGCGATAGGCACGCGTTGCGGCTCGCCATAGGTCGCGCAAGTCGATGAAAAAACCACGTGGCGTACGCCGGCCTTGATGAGCTCCTCGAACAAAGCGATGCCCTGTTCGACATTGTTGGCGAAATAGCGGTCTGGCTCCTGTACCGATTCGCCGACGTAGGCCAGGGCGGCGAAATGGATGCAGGCCTCAAGTTTGTGCTCGCGGGCAATGCGGGATACCAAGGCGCGGTCGCCGATGTTGCCTTCGTAAAACGGCAAAGCCGGGTCAACCGCGGCGCGGTGGCCGCGATACAGGTTATCGAGCACCACCACGTCCTCGCCGCGCTGTTGAAGCATCTCGACGCATACGCTGCCGATGTATCCCGCTCCGCCGGTTACCAATATGGCCATTCGTGCAACCTTTCCTTCACTTTCGATATACCGCCGATCGTATCTTAATGCCGACACCCTTTCAGCCGCAGAAAGCCGAAGGCCGCCGCTCCCGGCGATGAGCCACTGAACACATGAGGCCGATGATCCGTCGCCTGGGCATACCGCTCGGCGATTTCATGGATGACGGTATCGGCCTTGGGCCGACCGAGGACCGCCACGGTCCCACCACTGCCGCCGCCGGTGATCTTGGCGCCATAAAGACCTTTTTGCGGTCCGGCCTGTCGGACAAGATCCACCAACCGGTCGGTGTCAGCGCAACCCAGCCCACAAGCCGAGTAACTGACATGGCTTTGATACATCAATTCGCCCATGAGTTCCAATGCCCGCTCGGTGCATTTCCCGCCGAGCAGTTCCTGAAACGCGCAGACGCGAAAATGCTCGTAAACCGGATGGGCCGTCGGTACGCGAACGGCGTAGGTGCGTTCGGGATCGATTTGGGTGACCGGATCGGTAGTGCCAGAATACCGGTCGAGGAAATCACGGCCGAGAATCTTTTCCGGCAGGCGGGCGGCGAAGTACCGCTCGAAACATGCCGGGCCGATGTTGGCCAGATGGCCGCGCCACTTGGGGTCGTCGATATGCACCAAACGGTCGGTCTGACGCGAGGGCTCGACCTCTAAGCCGTCCAGGTCGGCAATGATGCGATATCCCATGAACGCACCTATCCGCACGGAGGTGTAATCGGCCCCGGATACCGCATGGCGTACACCGGAGTCCAGCCCCCAGAAAGCAACCCCCTCGGGCACGGGTACGCTCGGCTTCAACTCCGCGGGTTGGCAGAGCAGGCTGAGCAGGCGGCCTTCCTGTCCGCAGGCGGCGGTCATCTGGTCCATTACCCCACAAGGCGCGCCGGCCACGAGGTTTTCGACCTTTTGACAGAGCAGAGCCAGCTCGTGCGGTTTGAGGGTTATATCGTATGCAGTAGCGATGGCCTGCATGGCCGCCACTTCGATAGCCGCAGACGAGCTGACCCCCTTGCCTTCCGGGACCGCCGAGTCGATCAGCAGGCTTGCCCCGTCGGCGAACACCGCTTGTTTCTCTCGCCGAAGAACAAGGAAGGCCCCGGCGATGTAGGCCGCCCAGTGCGTGCGGGAATCTTTCTGGAAATACGCTCGGGCGGTGGCGTAGGACAGCGGCCACCCATCCTGCTCCAAATCCGCCATCGGCATCTCGAAAACCGGCTCGCGCGGCTCGTCCGGCGATCCGAGGCTGACGATCCGCAAGATGCGGTCCGGCCGGCGCTGCAGAGCGACGCGGGCGGCCTCGCGGATCGGCCACTGCAAGACCAGCGACCCGCTGTAATCGGCGATGCCGCCCATCAAATCGAGGCGCCCGGGCGCCCGCGTGACCACCAACTCGCCTTGCGGATCGAAAAGGTCGCGAACGCCCGATAAGGGATGTTCGCCAAGCACGTCGAGGATTCCCAGAAAAGCGGACACATCGGCGATACCGGGTTTTGGGTTGTTTACATGCATATATTCGATCATCCGAAACGCAAACATAGCCGTCGGTTTGCCCATCCATCATAATCCATTACGATCAGCGCGTATACGCAACCCCAGGGTGACCTTTGTAATATCCGATGAGTTTGAGTAAAATCGGAGGGGCATGACCGGAGAGGTTACCGTCCGGATAGAGAGATACATGGTTCAGGTGGGTTGAATTCGAAATTGGATTCCGGTTCCAAAGGAAAGCATCCATGTCCCACAAGTTCGTTTCGATTCTCGAACAGGCCAGACATCTGAGTCCGTTAGAGAAAATACGGCTGGTGGAAAACCTGTTGCCTGAGGTGGAAAACGCGCTTCATCCCGACGCCGAGCCGGGGAAACGCCTCTGGCGCGGGATTTATCAGGGAGAGGGGCCTGTTCCCACGGATGAGGATATACGGGAAATGCGCAGAGAGGCCTGGTCTCAGCCATGAAAGCCATCGCGGACACTCACGTAGCCATCTGGTATTTGTGGTCGCCGGAACGGCTATCGGACGCGGCTCTGACCATCTTGGACTCAGCCGTCCATAACGGAGAACATATCGGTTTGTCCGCGATTACTTTGTGTGAAATCCTTTATCTTGTCGAAAGAGGACGTTTCAAGGCTGATGCCTTCGATCTATTCATGAACGTCCTTGCGGCCCGGGATAGCCTTTACGAGGTGCTGCCCCTGAATGAGGCAGTGGTTCTGCACATGCGAGAAATTCCCGTTAGAATCGTTCCGGAAATGCCTGATCGTATTATCGCGGCAACTGCGTTGGCGAGCGGAGTTCCACTGATAACCAAGGATCTGCGCATTGGTAATTCCGGAGTCGCCACCATTTGGTAACCGTATTCCAAGCATCTATCGCGATAACATAAGTGATGAATAACGTGGTACAGTCATCTGGTTTTATTTCCGACCCCCTTAAAGTCTACGACGCCCGCTGGGAGGTGGGCGAGTATGATGCCGCGGCCGTGCGCCGGCTGTTCGAGGCGACATTCGCTTACGGGCGATTGCTCGGGGCGGATACGGTCACCCTGGCCCGTGACGGCCGACTCGGGGCCGAAGCGGTCCTGAATACGGCGGTGGAAACGGCGACCGATATGGGTTTTCGGACCTTCGTCACCCCCGGCCCGATCAGCACGCCGCAAAGCTACTTTACCAGTATGTACCTCTCGCGAGACTACCCGAACATCCTGGGCTTGACCATCACCGCGTCGCATAACCCCGCGAATTACGTCGGGGTCAAGTTCACCGTGCCCGGGGTGCGTGCGATCGGCTTGGACTGCGGACCGCTCGGCGGGTTGAGCAAGATTCGCGAGCTGTATCATGGTTCGGAAAAATTCGCGTCCACCGGCCCTGGCCGGATGGAAATCGTCAACCTTACTAGCGAATATATCGATTTTTCCATGCAACAGGCCAGAGTCGGCGACGGAGACCTAGGCGATCTGTGCGTGGTCGTCGACGGCCTGAATGGCTCGGCCGGCCCGGAAATCTATAGCGTCCTGAATCGGGCGGGGGTGCAGGTCGTGCCTTTACGGCTGATTCCGGACGGAAATTTCCCGGCCGGCTCACCCAATCCGACCAGCCGGGGAAAAATGGATGAGGCCATCCGGCTGGCCAACGAATCCGGTGCGACCGTGGCCGTCGGGCTGGACGGGGACGGCGATCGGATCGTTTTCGCGGATCGTCTCGGCGTGCTCAGCGCGGGATTCGCGGCCATTCCCATTCTGCGGGCCTGTCTCGGCGAGGCGGCCGGTGAACACCCGGCGGTTTTGTACGATCCGAAAGTCAATCCCTTGGCCCTCGCGGAATGGGCGGCCTTGAAGGCCCGGCCGGTTCTGTTTCGCAACGGTCATTCGCAAATCAAGGATTACATGCTACGGATCGGAGCCATCGCGGCGGCCGAGGAGTCCGGCCACTATTACCATCGCCTGACGCTCGGCGGCCTGACCACCGCCGCCGAAAACTCCATGCTAACCATCCTATTGCTGCTCTCCGCGATTCGCAGGCGGCCCGGGCTGATCGAGGATCTGCGGACCCTGCAGGACCATATACACACCACCGGCGAATTCAATTATCGCTTCGCCGACGATCCGACCCGCGACCAGGCCCTGGCCACCGTCGTGAAACATTTCCTCGGCGACGGAGCGGAGACGGTCACGGCCACGCGCGACGGGATCGATCTGCAAGGCACCGTCCTGCGCAAGGGAATAACCACCAGCGGGGAGACGATGACCTTGCGGCCGGAGTGGTACGGCGGCTACCTGCGCATCGCCACCAACGAAAAACACGTGGTCCGGGCCTATTTTTCCGCCGGCGATGCGGGACAACTCGCCCAAATCGAAACCGACGCCCGCCGCATCATGGCCGAGCAATTCGACGGTGTGGTTGTGGAATAACGAAAATCGCTGACCACGCCTCTTTGACCAACCGCGATGATCTATTCGCGATACGCGACATCGGGGAGTATTACGGAAGTCGCCAGGGCAATCGCGCGGTAACTGTGATCCTCGCCGCGACAGCCGACGGCGGTATAGAAATGATAATAAACGCCCTCGTGCAAAATGATGCACGGCTTGTGGCAATACCGCTCGTCGTAGGAACCCGGCGGACCCACGTCCATGATCGGGTTCAGGGGGCTCTTGGTCCAGTGCAACAGGTCCGCGCTGGTGGCCAGATGTTCGCGGGCATGGCGGCCGTCGAATCCGAAATAGTACATTTCCCATGAGTCGTCGCACCGCATGATCCACGGATCGCCGATGATTTTATGGTCCCGATTTTGGACCGGGTCGCCGCTACGCAGAAGCGGATTGGCCGGATGTTCGCGCCAGTGACGCAGATCGGTCGAGGTGGCCAGACCGATCTGCTCGCAGCGTTCGCCGCGATCATTAAGACCCTCGGCGTTGTAATACATCCAGTATTCGCCGGCGTGTTTCATCACAAACGTCTTGTAAACACAGTCCTGATTCCAAGAGTCCTTCGGACCGATATCGTGAACCGGATTGACGGCGTCTTTTTCCCAGTTGATCCCATCGCGCGAGCGGGCGAAACCATGCCGGCCGGGCCGGCTTTCGTAACCGAGGCGGGGGAAACCTATATAAATCATGAACAACTCGTCCCCCTCGGCCCAGACAAACGGGCCGGTCAATCCGCCATGATCGAAAGAGCCCTCCGG
>CAZXSA010000249.1:0-7413 GCA_964642815.1 uncultured Planctomycetales bacterium
GCCAGGATTTTGAGCACGGTGAGCAAGGGACGGTCGGGATACATATCCTCGACAGGCTGCAATTCCTTTTCGAGAAGGATTCTGGGATTGTCCAGAGCATGAGAAAAAGACTCGATAAAACTTTTAACGATATCGATCAAACGGCCCTTGGTGTTGGCCCGCCGATCTCCCTCGGCGAAAACCAAAAGATCCTGGGTCAATTCATTCGCCCGGGTCAGGGCGGCCGACGAGATCCGCAGGGTGCGTTTAAGGGTCTGAGGATCGTTGCTGGATTGAGCGAAATCGATGGTGGTCAAAACCCCGCCGAGGAGGTTATTAAAATGATGGGCCACGGCGCCGGCCATCGAACCGAGGGCGGACATTTTCTGGAGGTCCGCCATCTGACGCAGCAATTCCACCCGCTGGGTCGTGTCGTTCACTACGATGGAGACGCCGATCAAATGGCCGGTTTCGTCCTTGATGGGGGAAACGACACCGATCAAATAAATCGCCTGTCCCGCGGGGTTACGCGACCAGAAATCGAATTCGCCGCTCGTTCCGTTTTCCAGGGTTTTTTCCAATAGTTTGCCGATGTGCTCGTGGCGTTCGGGTGGAAAAAGCTCCTGCACCGGTCGTCCCGTTCCGCCCTGGTCGCCGGCGGTTAAAAGTTTTTCCGCCGCCGGATTCATGCACAACACCCGCATCCGACGGTCCACCACCACCAGGGCCATGTCCAGGCCCAGACAAAGCCGGTGGCAAAGCTTCTCGCTGATACCGTTGTTATCCGTCATGACCATTCCCTGCTTGCGGCCCCTCGGCTTCCACTTACCCACCGCGAACCTCGGCCCGTTCCACCCGCGGGGTAATAACGTAGATCGATTCGGTCCATCCGTCCTCGGTTTCGTCGCGGAGCAAAAGCGACCCGGCATAATGACCGGCCTCGGACTGTTGACTGGGGCCGATCAGTAAGAACTCGCCCGGCGACATTTTCACGCGAAAAGCAAGCTCCCGCAGCACGACGCCCGGCTGCTCGATGGGATGGTAAACCCACCCCTCGGCCGTCAATTTTCGTGGTTGGCGATAGAGAGGCAACCGAATCTCGGGCATGACCTCTAATTCCAGGCTCCGCCAATCATCCAAGGCCATGAAGTATTCAACGCGCAACAGGTTCGTACTGTTCACGAAATCGCCGCCTTTCAAGCGGCGGTCCGGACGAACGACGAACAACACCTGGTCCCGCGGTTCCACGCTTGTCTCGATTTCCAAGGGGGCGGGTGGGGCCACGATGATTTCCTGCGCACGGGTTCCCGTACTGTGCTCCTCCAGCAAATCCTTGATCGCCGGCCAGATCGTCACGGCCCCTTTCGCCACCCGCAAGCCGTTACGCCGCAAATGGCTCGATACATCGGCGGACAAGGTCTCTTCATCGAGATAGTTCCACACGAGATTCGATCGGCTGAAGACCCCTTGCCTCGCTTGAATATGCAGGACATGAAAGCTGATTTTTAACCGGATCGGTTCCCGCGGAAGTCGCAGTCTCTCGGATGAAAGATCCGGGCGGGCTTGGGCCTCCGTGACGGGCTCAACCGGCTCCACCTTTGCCGGCGGCGGGTTCTCGGCCGGCGCCGAGGAGGGGGATGCGAAGACTCCGGGCCAGCGCCAGGACCATTCCGCGCATCCGCCGGTTAAGCCAAACAGCGCGCACCACAACCCCGCCATGCGTCCGATCCCGCGAACGACACGGCCGGCGTCATCAGACAGCCACATGGGGTGGTGAGCCCACATCCTAATCCCTTAAATGCCGGTGATCGACGACCCGGACGGCCTTACCCACGAAGCGTTCCAGGGTCTGCGGCTCGACCAGCTCGACGTTAACCCGAATACCGGTGATAGTATGAATCTCCCGGTCAATCTTATCACGAAAAGCCTGCATGACCCGCATCCGGTCGGAAAACTGCCCGGGCAGCAATTCGACCTTAACCGTTACCTCGTCGAGCGTCCCGGGCCGACTGATTTCGATCAGGTAGTGCGGGGCGGTGCCCTCGACGCGGAGCAAGGCTTCCTCGATCTGGGACGGATACACATTGACGCCGCGGACAATAAACATATCGTCGGTACGGCCGACCACCCGGCTCATCCGCGTCGTGGTCCTTCCGCAGGGGCAGGGCGAATAATCCAGGGTAGTGATATCCCGCGTGCGATAGCGGATGACCGGCATGGCCTGCTTGGTCAAGGTGGTAATCACCAGTTCGCCGGGTTCGCCTTCGCCGACCGGCTCGAGAGTCGCGGGATCGAGACATTCGACGAGGAAATGATCTTCCTGCAGATGCATGCCCCGCTGGCACGCGCATTCCCCGCTGACGCCCGGCCCGATGATCTCGCTCAATCCGTAATTGTTGAACGCGATGATGTCCAGATCGCGTTCGATCCGTTCGCGCATGGCCTCCGTCCACGGCTCGCCGCCGAAATGCCCGAACTTCAACGCCAGGCGATGTGGATCGATACCTTCCTTATGCACGGCCTCGGCCAGATTGAGGGCGTAACTCGGCGTACAGATCAGTACATCGGGGGCCATGTCCTGTAACAACAAAAGTTGTCGTGCCGTGTTGCCGGCCGCCGCCGGTACGATGGCCGCCCCGACTTTCTCCACGCCCTGGTGCAGACCGAACCCGCCGGTGAACAATCCGTAACCGAAGGCGATCTGAACCACATGATGCGCTTGCAGGCCGCCGGCGGCGAGAAAACGGGCGCACAGATTCGACCAGAGATCCATGTCCTCGGCGGTGTAGGCCACGAATGTCGGTTTGCCGGTCGTGCCCGACGATCCGTGAAAACGAACGACCTTCTCCCGGGGGACGGCCAGGAAGCCAAGCGGATAATGATCGCGTAAATCCTGCTTGGTCGTAAACGGCAGGCGACGCAGATCGTCCAGACTCTTGATCGCGTCCCAGATGATGCCCGCCCGCTCGAGACCCTCGCGATAGAACGGCACCTTGGCGACCCGGGCGATACAAGCCCGCAACCGAGTGACCTGCAAGGTCCGGAGCTGTTCGCGCGGCATGGTCTCGGCCGGCGGATCCCACAGGCGGTTTTCGATGCGAAAAGGCTGCATAGGTCACGATGTCGAACGCTTCAGGCCTTGGCCTGTCTATATAATTCCACCGCCCCGATCACGTTGATCCCGTGGGCCTGCAGGGTGGCGATGGCCGCGTCTCCGTTCTCGAAACGAATGACCAGAATGGCCCGATCGCCACGATGGAAGGTAAACGAATACATATACTCGATGTTCAGATCGCCTTCCTCCACGACGGCCAACACCTCATCCAGCCCGCCGGGTCGATCCGGCACCTCGATGGCCACCACTTCCGTGACGTTGACCACGCAGCCGGCCTGCTCCAGGGCTTTCTTGGCCTTCTCCCAGTCCTCCACGATCAGGCGAAGGATACCGAACTGCTGCGTGTCCGCCAGGGCCAAGGTCAGGATATCCACGCCCGCGGCGGCCAGTACCTTGCAAGGAATCCGCAGTTGACGCGGTTTATTTTCGAGAAACAGCGATAACTGATGCAATTTCATGGCGGCTCCTCGTTAGGTAAGTTCGCGTTTATCTATAACCCGTTTTGCCTTGCCCTGGCTGCGTTCGATGGTTTGCGGTTCCACCAGCCGCACCCGCGCCCGAACATTAACTGTCCGCTCAATGGAATGGGCCAGAGCATTCTGCAGGTTTTCCAATGAACGGATTTTATCGCTGAACACCTGAGCCGTCACTTCCACCCGCACCTCCATTTGATCCAGGCCGTGCTCGCGGGTCAGGATAATCTGATAGTGGGGCAATGTTCCCTCGACGGCCAGCAGGGCCTCCTCGATCTGCGACGGGAATACGTTGACTCCCCGGATGATGAGCATGTCGTCGCTCCGGTGTCCGATCCGCCGAATCCGCCGAATGGTTCGCCCGCAGGCACACGGCTCATCGATGATGCTGGTCATGTCATGCGTGCGGTAGCGAATGATGGGCATCGCCCGCTTGCTCAGGGTGGTCAGGATCAACTCGCCGGCCACTCCTTGCGGCTGAGGCTGTCCACTGACCGGATCGACAATTTCCGGGAAGAAATGGTCCTCGAAAATATGCAGCCCGTCCTGTGCGGAGCACGCCGAAGCCACGCCCGGACCGATGATCTCGCTCAACCCGTAGATGTCGTAGGCCTTGATACCGGCTGCCTCTTCAATTCGCTGCCGCATGGCCTCGGTCCAGGGCTCGGCCCCGAATATGCCCGCCCGTAGCGGTAAATCGCGCAGATGCGTACCCATCGCCTCGGCCTGCTCGATCAAATGCAGGAAATAGCTCGGCGTGCTGCAGATAGCGGTTACGCCGAAATCCTTCATCACCATGATCTGACGGGCGGAGTTGCCGCCGGAAATCGGAATCACCGTGGCCCCCAGGGACTCCGCCCCGTAGTGGGCCCCCAGGCCGCCGGTGAACAGGCCGTACCCATAGGCGTTCTGAATGACGTCTCCGCGGTGCAAGCCGCAGGCCGCGAAGGTGCGCACCATCACCGAGGCCCAGACCTGTAGATCCTCGCGGGTATAAGCTACTACGATCGGTTTGCCGGTTGTGCCGCTGGAGGCATGCAACCGCACGATTTCGCTCATCGGACTGGCGAACAGGCCGAACGGATACGTGTCCCGTAAATCCAGCTTGTCCATGAAAGGCAAGCGGGCGACATCCTCGAGGGAACGTACATCGTCGGGGGTCAGTTCGCGTTCCTTCATGCGTGTACGAAACAATTCGACATGCTCGAAAGCCCGCCGCACGGTCGCCTGCAACCGGCGCAACTGAAGATCGCGTAGCTGCGGCAACGGCAGATAATCCGGCGTACTGGCCGGATGAAAACCGCCTGGCGGATCGTTCCACGATTCATGACTTTGACTACAAAACATGTTCGATATCCCAACAGCAAATCATCGCGTTAGCCAGTGCCGCGCCCCAACGTAAAGGCGGCCTCGTTCACCTCATGCAATTTTTCCGGCAGACAGGCCCGGATGGCCGATCGCCAGGCGGATTCCTCTATGTTCAGATAGCGGCTCAGCACCCCGAGCAGGGCCACGTTCATGCTGCGTTTATTACTCAGCGCTTCGCTATCCACCGCGTCCGGCGCGATCAAAAGACCCGTTGGGCGAAGATAATGCCGGACCTTTTCCACCTCTTCGGCGGCCAATACGACCACGAAGTCGGCCTCGCCGACCGGCACCATCGGACTATGCACCTTCTTGCCGAAGCGCACGTCGCTGGTCACCGACCCGCCGCGCTGACTCATCCCGTGGATTTCGCTTTTCTTCAGGTCTAACCCCTGATCGAATATTACCCGGGCGAGAATGTCCGAGGCTTTGAGCACTCCTTGCCCACCCAGGCCGGCGATGACCACGTTTGTTACCTTGGTACTGTTCATCTCGATGTTTCTTCCCGTGCCGCCGCCTTTTCATATTCACGGATCTTGCCGGCCGCCAGCAGGCAGGGCCGACGGGCCACCAGCAGCGTCAATTCATTGGCATTCAAGGCCTGCCGCACGGCCTCCTCGAAACCCGCCGGGTCCGCCGCGGGGTCCAACACCCGCACATTCGCGATCCCCAACGATCGAGCCAGATCTTCGATGTTTACCTTGCCGGTCGGTTCATGATTGAGTGTCCGTCCGGTCCCGGGATGTTCCTGCAAACCGGTCATGGCCGTCGTGCCGTTGTCCAGAATGAGGACCACGTGACCTTGCGGCGGCGGGTTGTAGACCATCTCGACCAGTCCGGTGATTCCGCTGTGCATGAACGTGCTGTCGCCGATCACGCTAACCACTCGCCGAGCCTGCTCCTCGGGTAACGTATGCCGCAATCCCAGCCCGACGGTGATACTGGCTCCCATGCATACGCACGTGTCCATCGCCTCGAAAGGCGGTAGTACTCCCAGGGTGTAGCAGCCGATATCGCCGGATACGATGCAGCCCAACTTGTTCAATACGTTGAACGCGGTCCGATGCGGACAGCCCTGGCAAAGTTGCGGCGGCTTGCCGCGCGGCGGCACCGGTTCCGGGCTTTCGTCGCCCGCCAGAATCCGCCGAACCCGCTCGACGCTCAGTTCACCGAACCGGTACATCTCCGGCTTGCCTTCCACGGCGACACCCGCCGCGCGGATAGCCTCGACCAAATATGGGTCGCCTTCCTCGATAACCAGGCAACGCTTGACCGTGTCGGCAAATCGCCGAATCTGTTCCATCGGTAAAGGATAGGTCATGCCCAGCTTGAGAATGCTTGCCTCGGAAGCAACCTCGACGACGTGGGCGAAGGAAATACCCGAGGTAATGATGCCCAGCTCCGGCGAGCCTTGATGCGCCTCATTCGGTCCTGACAATTCGTTCCAGGCCTCGATCTCGGCCAGCTTTTTCCGTAAACGCCGATGCGCGGGGCGGGCGTAAGCGGGGATCATCACGCGACTCTGGATGTCGCGCTGAAAATTCGCGGGGGCCGCCGGTTCGATGCGTCGGCCGGGTACGACGATGGTTTGGGAATGGCATACCCGGGTGGTCATCCGCAGAAGAACAGGTGTTTGCCAGCGGTGGGAAATCTCCAAGGCGGCCAGAGTGAAATCATAAGCTTCCTGGGAATCGGCGGGTTCGAGCATGGGCATGCCGGCGGCCACGGCGTAGCGGCGATTGTCCTGCTCGTTCTGACTGGAGGCCATGCCTGGATCGTCGGCCGACACGATCACCAGCGCCCCGCTTACCCCCGTGTAAGCGGCCGTAAATAACGGGTCGGCGGCCACGTTCAGGCCCACATGTTTCATCGTGACCAGGGCGCGAGCTCCGGCGAACGCCGCTCCCAGGCCGACCTCCAACGCGACTTTTTCATTGGGCGACCATTGGGCCTTACCGCCGAGGGCGGCGAGCGTTTCCAGAATTTCCGTGGAGGGCGTACCCGGATAACCGACTCCCAAGGCCACTTGGGCGTCGCGGGCCGCCCGAGCCACTGCCTCGTCACCGCTCCATAAATACCGGTTTGATGGATTCATGCGTTGTTCCGTCCGCCATCCGTCAGCACTTCGACAAGCCATGCCGGTGGCCGAATCGGCCGCCCGGAAGGATCGACAAAAGCGTGAATGGTGTAACCGTGGGCAATTATCTTTTCATCGTCGTCCTGCGCGATGCAAATATCGAAACGCAACCGGGCCTTGCCCGACAGATGCGCCGATGTCGTTATTTTCAGCAAGTCGTCGTAACGGGCCTTTCCCGTGTACTGTACGTGTGCCTCAATGACCGGCAGCAGGACGCCCCGCCGCTCCATCTCCGTGTACGCGCAACCGATGGCGCGAAGGTACTCGGTCCGCCCGCACTCGAACCATTCCAGGGCACGGGAATTGTAGAACGTGCCCATCTGGTCCGTCTCGCTGTAACGCAC
>CAZXSA010000250.1:0-7296 GCA_964642815.1 uncultured Planctomycetales bacterium
TCACTTGACGGGATACTTTACCAGTTTGTACAGTAGTAAACATGGCGGCAGAAAGCGCACTTCCTGAATTTCAGTCCGGGCAGCGGCCGGCGGCCAAGCCCGAATCCGTCCCCGCGCCTGCGGTGGGGCGGCTGAGCTTGTATTTGCGCGAACTGGAAGCTTTGTACCGGCAGGAGCGGCAAACGATTTCCAGCCGCCAGCTCGGGCAGGCTCTCGGCCTGACGGATGCGCAGGTACGCAAGGATCTGGCCTACTTCGGGCAATTTGGGCATCCGGGGATCGGGTATCGGGTCGATGAATTGATCGCCCGCATTCGCGGCATTCTGGGCACGGATCGGGGCTGGAACGCCCTGCTGGTCGGAGCGGGCAATCTGGGCCGGGCCTTGTTGAGCTACCGGGGGTTTGCCCAGAAGGGGTTTCAGGTTGTGGCGGTTTTCGATAACGATCCGGCTAAGATCGGCAAGCCGATCGACCGGGAATTGCGACTCGAGATCCTGCCCGCCGAGCGCATGGAGCAGGTCGTTCGGGAGATGAACGTGCAGATCGGCATTATCACCGTGCCGGCCGACGCCGCCCAGAGAGTCGCCGATGACCTGATCGCTGCGGGTATCAAAGGCCTTTTGAATTTCGCGCCGGCCTCCCTGAACGTACCGGAAACGGTAGCCTTGGCGACCGTCGATCTGGCCTTGTGCCTTGAGCAGTTGGTATTTCGCGTAAACACCTATCAGGTCGCCGCCAGCGCTCGTAAGGCAAACGCCGGCTCATAGATGCCCGCATATTGAATCGGGTATACGCATGGACGACCATGACGATCCGCAGGATATCGACCTGGACTCGGAGGATGACGCCGAGGATACGATCGAATGTCCTTCTTGTGGGCGAGAGATTTATGAAGGCGTGATACAATGTCCGTATTGTCGGGCGTTTCTTTTCGGCGATTCGCCGGCGGAGCGGCGAGCCCGAGGCTGGTTTTGGCCGATCATGGTCGCCTTGCTGGTGGCCGTCATTCTGGTGATGTGGCATGGGTTGGGCAGATAAACGACACCGCTTTGTCTCGATCTGGAGGATCGAGCGTCCCGTGGGGTGGTTTTCGCCTTTCCAGGAATGGATCGGCAATATGCTCATGATGTTCATGCTGCTTCCCTTGGTTTTGGTTCTAATGTTGAAGCTGATTCTGAAGTTGTTGTAGAGCGTCGCGGATTCCATTTGCGGTCGGGCAATAAACCTTTAAGTTGAGTACAAAACAATGGCTTTCCCCCAGCATCGACTTCGCCGGTTGCGATCGAATCCCACCCTGCGGCGCATGGTCCGACAGACCCGCCTTTCCGTGGATCAGTTGATTTTTCCCATGTTCGTTCGGCCGGGCAGCCACATTCACCATCCGATCAAATCCATGCCCGGCCAGTTTCAGTATTCCATCGACACCCTGGCCCACGAATGCAAGGTCGTGGCGGATCTGGGTATCCCGGCCGTCCTGTTATTCGGTATCCCGGAACAGAAGGACGCCGTCGGCTCGCAAGCGTCGCGACCCGATGGCGTGATCCAGAAAGCGGTGAGCCGGATCAAGGTTGCCTGCCCGGAATTGCTGGTGATTACCGATGTCTGTCTTTGCGAGTATACGGATCACGGGCATTGCGGTTTGATTACCGAACGCGGGGGGAATTGGGTCGTGGATAACGACGCCACGGTGCAGTTGCTTGTCGATCAGGCGCTTTCGCATGCGCAAGCCGGAGCGGACATCGTGGCCCCTTCGGACATGATGGACGGTAGAGTGGCGGCCATACGCTACGGCCTGGATCAAGCCGGTTTCCACCATGTTCCGATTATGTCCTACGCCGCTAAATACGCCAGCAGCTATTATGGTCCATTCCGCGAGGCGGCCGAGTCGCCGCCCAAATTCGGCGATCGTAAAACGTACCAAATGGATATTGCCAACGCCGATGAGGCCTTGCGCGAGGTGGCCGCCGATGTCGAGGAAGGGGCTGACATCGTAATCGTGAAGCCGGCCGTCCATTATCTGGATATCATCTGGCGGGTACGTCAGAAGTTCAGTCTGCCGATCGCCGCTTATCATGTCAGCGGGGAGTATTCCTCGATCAAGGCTGCCGCCGCGCGCGGCTGGCTCGACGAAAAAGCCGGCATCCTGGAAAGCACCTTGGCCATCCGTCGCGCCGGAGCCGACCTGATCATTACTTACTTTGCAAAAGATCTGGCCCAGTGGATTCGCGAGGGGATCTGAGCCGTTGCGGCCGGGCGAAGTTGTAACCTAAACCAGACCCCCGATGTGTCCACGCTTGTGCAGGCCGGGTGGCCGCCAAGGAGAAACTTGATGCGGGCGATTGTGCAGCGTGTTACCGAGGCGTCGGTTACCGTCGAGGGAGCGGTCGTCGGCGCGATCGGCGTGGGGTTGCTGGTATACGTTGGCGTGGGCCGGGACGACGGCGATGCGGATGTGGCCTACCTGGTCGATAAAATCGCCAACCTGCGCATTTTCAACGATGACCAGGGCAAAATGAATCTCAGCGTTGCCGATATCGGTGGGGCGGTACTGGTCATCAGTGCGTTTGCTCTTCAGGGCGACGCCCGCAAAGGCCGCCGGCCGTCGTTCGACCCGGCCGCCGGGCCGGAAATGGCGGAATCGTTTTATAACCGGCTCTGCGTGGAGTTGGAACATGTTGGTCTTCGCGTAGCTCGCGGCGTTTTTCGCGCGCACATGCACGTGCATTGCGTCAACGATGGTCCGGTGAGTATCCTGTTGGATTCGAAGCGGACGTTTTGAGGGATATTTTGCGATGAGGAATACGATGATGCACAAACCAGCAAAATCGCGATACGCCATGCTGTTGTTGTCTGCGGTAAGTGTGGGGCTGGCCGCGCCGCGGAGTAAGGCCGGCACTCTCGATCTGACGATTACCGACAAGGCCACCGGCAAGCCGGTGCCCGCGCGGGTGCGCGTCCGCGATGCGCAGGGTCAGGACCATGTGCCTCCCGAGACGGTGACTTTGAAGATCGTCAAGGACCAATGGTTCTACACGGCCGGTTCCGAACGTATCGAATTGCCGGCCGGCGAGGCGATCATTCGCGTCGAGCGTGGGACGGAATATCGGCCGATCAAGACGACGATCAAGGTTCCGGATACGGGCACGGTGCGTTTCGAGGCCGCGCTTGAGCGTTGGATCGACATGCGCGCCCGCGGCTATGTCAGCGGCGAGAATCACCTGCATGTGAAACCCTCAGAGGCTCCGGTCATGCCGGCGGGTGAGGATTTGAACTTCGGAACTCTTTTAAGCTGGTGGAACGGCCCACGACAGAAGCTTCCGGACGATTGGAAATGGGCGACCGATCTGTCTTTTGGCGGCGTGACGACCCCGACCAGTGTTTTTGACGCCGAACTCGAATTCGCGTGGGGGGCGGCCTACATCATCGGTTCGCGGCAACCGCTTACGCTCAAGGCCGATCAGAAGCGGGCGAACCTGCCCTATGTCAAGGAAGGTCGCGCTCATGACGCAATGATTTGCTATCAGGGCGGCTGGTCGCGCGAGGTGCTGGTCGATGCCCTGAACGGGCTTGTCGATGTGGTCAATGTCTGCAACAACAACTTCCATCGCCACAAGTTTCAACCGCGCAAAAAGTATTCAAACCTGTTGAATGTGGAGGGGTTTCCCGATTATCCGGACACTCCGGAAGACATGATGCGGATGAACACGGAGACGTACTATCGGCTGCTGAACTGCGGGTTAAAGCTGGCCGCCGGCGCGGGGACGGCCACCGGGGCGAAGGATGCGCCGGTCGGTTACAACCGCGCCTACGTACGGGGGGGAAAGAACCCCACGTTAGCCGATTTTTATGAAGCGTGGCGACATGGAAAAAATTTTGACACCAACGGGCCGATGATTTTTCTTACGGTCGTGCCGCCGAGCGGTTCAGGTGAACCTCCGCAACCGGGCGATACCGTCAACCTGCCAAAGACGGGCGGTAAATTGACGATCAAGGTTCAAGCCCTTTCGGAACAGCCGCTGCGTTCGCTGGAGATCGTGGCGAACGGCCGGGTGATCGGCACCGCATCCGTCGATCCCGACGCCCGCTCCGCCGAATTGACCGTTACTCATACGTTCGATGAAGGTTCCTGGATCGCCGCCCGCTGCACCGAGGAAGATTTGCTGCTTTCTGATGAGGAACTGGCCGTCTATCGGGTCGAGTCGAATTATCAGGCACCCTGCCGGCTGCGCTTTGCCCACACCAGTCCGATCTATGTCACTGTTGACGGACGCGGTCCGCGCGTGGCCACATCCATCCGCGAAGCGGAAAAGATGCTCGATGCTTTCGTACGCTTCGCTCACGAGGCTGCGTCGAAGGAATTTCTGCCGGAAATCCTGGAAGCGGTCCAATTGGCCCGTGTCGCTTTGAAAGGGATGGAAAGATAAATACCGAGAGAAACAAGTTTCGAACCAATCCGATGAAGGAAAAAGCGATCATAGGTTGCATCTTGGGGACGGCCGTAGGCGATGCATTAGGCTTACCCTATGAGCGAATGAGTGGCTCACGCGGACGCAGGTTGCTGGGCCCACCCGATCGGTTTCGTTTTTTCTTCAGGCACGGCCTGGTTTCGGATGACACCGATCACACCTGCTTGGTAGCCCAATCGCTCATTCTATCAAGAATAGACCCGGATCGATTCAGCCGTTCTCTTGCGCGTTTGTTACGATGGTGGATTGTTACACTACCCGCGGGGGTGGGTTCGGCGACCCTCCGATCCATTCTTAAACTGTGGATTGGATTTCCTCCAGGTAGGAGCGGCGTTTTTTCAGCAGGCAATGGACCGGCGATGCGCAGCAGCCTTCTGGGTGTTGTGTTTGGCGACCATCCCGTGATCTTGAAAGAGTTCGTGAAACGCTCCACGCAGATCACTCACACCGACCCCAAGGCATATCAGGGTGCTTTGGCGGTTGCTCATGCCGCCTTTTTAAGCGCGTCGCAAGAGCAAGTTTTCCCCACGGACTACCCGAAAACACTGCAAAACCTGATAGCTGATCAACATGCCGATGAGTTTATAACCTTGATTGGCCGGGCCGCTCAATCGGCCGAGAAGGGTGAACAGGTCAGCAGCTTTTCTGAAAGAATAGGTTGCCGAAACGGCATTTCCGGCTATGTATTTCATACGGTTCCGTGTGTGATTCAAACTTGGTTGCGATACCAGAATGATTTTTCGGGCGGGATTCGCGAGATGATCAGCGCGGGAGGAGACGCGGATACAACGGCGGCAATTTTGGGAGGGATCATCGGTTCGCGTGTGGGCAAAGAGGGTATTCCACCGGAATGGATCAGCGGACTTTGGGAATGGCCGCGCACGGTCGGCTGGATGGAACAGTTAGGCCACGCACTTGCCCAAGGGCTCACTGGGGATCGATATGCCAATTGTCCAAGATTATTTTGGCCGGCTCTTCCAATCAGGAATCTTGTCTTTTTACTTGTCGTAGTGGGTCATGTTATTCGCCGTCTTGCCCCGCCCTATTGAAGGTGTTATGCGCGTCGTTGTGAAGCGGGGGGACCGATAGAGGAGACCGGATTATGTCCAATCGGCAAGGGCCGTTAATCGTTTGTATGTGCGGCATCGGGATTATGTCATTCGTGTCCCGTGCAGAAGAGAAGCAAGCATCCATCAAGCCGATCATATTGTGGCCTGAAGGGGCTCCGGGGGCTATGGGGCATGACGAGGCCGATATTCCGACCTTGACTCCTTATCTGGCGCCACCCGGCAAGGCCACAGGTGCCGCGATTATCGTGTGCCCGGGTGGGGGTTACCATCATCTCGCCACCATTCATCAACAGCCTGTCGCTGAACGGTTGAACTCGATCGGGATATCCGCCTTTGTTTTGAAATATCGACATCTTCAGTACCAACATCCGGCACCGTTGCTGGATGGTGCCCGGGCCATCCGAACCGTGCGGGCCAGAGCTGCTGAGTGGGGCATTGATCCGCAACGTATCGGTATTATGGGCTTTTCCGCGGGCGCCCATCTGGCCACCATGACCGGAACACATTTCGATACCGGTCGGCCCGACGCCGCTGATCCGATCGAACGTGTCAGTTCCCGGCCGGACTTGATGATCCTGAGTGTGGCGGTCATTACCATGCGCCCACCGCATGCCCACGAAGGATCCGTAAAATACCTGTTGGGGGATAATCCCAAGCCTGAACTCGTTACTTTTTGTTCGACCGACGAGCAGGTTACCGCGCAAACTCCCCCGGCCTTTATTGTCGACACCTGGAGCGACCGTTTCGTGCCGGTCGAAAACAGCCTTATGTTTGCGACTGCCTTGCGCAAAGCAGGGGTGCCCTGTGAGTTGCACATCTACGAGCAGGGGCCGCACAACTTTGAAAGAGCTGAAGGGGAAACTCGCTGCATTCTCGAAACCTGGTGGGCACATTGTGCCGACTGGCTCAGAATGCGCGGTTTTGCCGCCCCGGCCTGGACTACGGCGACAACACATTCGTCCCGGTAATTCATTGTGGAATACAGGCAAAGCCTTATGCTATGGTTTCTGCCGTGATTACGAAACATCCCGCGATATTATTCACGATATTCCCATGCTCTTGTTCATCGCCCGGATTTCGTCAAAGAAGGGTGTGCGTTGGCTTCGGACACATTCGACGGCGTAGAGATACATGGCCGCCGACCAGGTTTGCCAGTCTTGTCCGCGCGGTTTGCCGCTCTGGGCTTTGATCCACTCGTTGAAGCCGAACGCCACTCTTGCCTTGCGGGCGGGTCGAACGAGGCGGGTCAGCTCGATCAGCTTTTCCTCGGCCAGATGCTGCCGGCCGGCGGCGACGCAGGCGGCCACGTAGAACCCGCAAATGAACGGCCAGATCCCGCCGTTATGGTAATCGCCCGGCCTGTTGTATTTCGCATAACGTGCTCGCCAATCCGGCTCACCCGGTTCGAGGTATGGAAACAAACAGGGCGGCAGTCGACCGATCAACTGCCGCCGGTGACGCAAGCCGGCACATTGGGCCTCTATCCAGTTCACGATTCTTTTTGCGCGTGCCGGGGATGCGATACCGGACAGGATGGCCAGAGCATTACCCAGCAGATCGCAACGTTCATCGTTGTAAATCTTGAAAGACCACATCGCATAGTGAGGTTTATGGGGAACGACAAAACCTTCATGAAAATAGCGTAGATGCTTCGGCCCCCGGATATCCGGACGATTCATGAGCTTTCGCAGCAAGGCGGCTTCCTTTGATCGGCCGAACAATCGAAGGTAGGAATAGACGATGGTATTGACATATAAACC
>CAZXSA010000251.1:0-7281 GCA_964642815.1 uncultured Planctomycetales bacterium
CGGAAGGCTGAACCGATCCGAGCGGACGAGCCATTATGCACTCACCATACCTCCGTAGAGAAAACCGGAAACGCGCCTCGACCGGCCGGGCGCCTCAAGCGGGGGGTATTGTACCCGTTCATCTTATAGGTGTCATCGGCCGTGCAAGTTGCATCGGATGGGATTTGAGGGAAATGCAAGGCCTGTTTCGTGTTCGCGGCGCGACTTCTCCGAAATCATCCAGCGTTACTTTTCCTTGCTGTTGCCCCGCCATGAAAAGACACAGATCAGCAAGATCGGCGGTATTTTCCAGGGCTCTTTTCGGATACGCGCAAGAAAACGGAGGAACCAGCCGATGAAGCCGGTCCCTCCATTTTTGTACAACCTTCAATCGGTTACGGAGAATTCCACAAGTAATTAGGCCGAACGACGCCGACGCAGCAGCGGAAGACCGCAAAGCATCAGCAAGGCCGACATTGGCTCGGGAACACAGGTGATAATGGTATATTGGCCGGGGTAGGTTGTGGTATCGAAGTTTAGCGTCTTGCCGGTTTCAGGAACCAGATTCGGTAGACTGGTAACCGTCCCGACTTTGATAATCGAACCACCCATATGCAGGACGGTATTGCCGGTGCCGCCGTACCAGCCGTTGACCGTAAGGGCTCCATAAACATCGCATGCACCGCTGCTCCCCGCCAGTTTACCAAGCTGATAAGCGGAAGCGTTTACAACGGCCGAGTTACCGATGGTCAGGATTCCGGACCCACTGTTGCCGACGATAAAAATGTCCGCGTTAATGGTCCCGGCCGACACATTGGCGACACCACCTACGCCTGTGTTATAGCCGAGGGCGAAGTTCTGGGTATAAACGGCTCCGCCATTCATGTTAAAGACGCCGGCGGCATCGTAGCCGATGCAGACATAATTGCTTTTCTGGAGGGCAGGCGAACCGCTGTAGTAGCCTGTCAAGTTACCCGCATTCAGGGTCAATTCACCCGCGGTGCCGTTGCCAACAAAAGTTTTGTAGGCAGACGCGTCGGCCGAGATGATCGGACTGTTGGCCCCGGCGATACCGATTAAGGCGTTGCAATATCCTTGCGGTACTGCAGGAGCAACGGAGGTCCAGTTGCCGACCGTGTGCCAATTCCGGTCGCCCGCGCCATTGGACCAAGTTTGAGCCGTATACTTGTCGGCAAAGGCATTTCCCGCCAGCATGGCGATGAGCATTACAATACTTAACGCAAGTGTCATTTTTCGCATTCTAATCCTCCTCAGATAAAAAAACCCCTAAAACATACACGCCCTCTGATAATAAAGAATCATCAGTGGGTTACACCCAGACTTTCTGATGGTGACAAGGATATTCAAAACTTAAAGTGCGATATGCATCATTGAGGATTTTCCTCCCCTAGCCTCCTTGTCCCTCCTCTCTTTTTTTCTTTCGGACCTCACCTCCTTTTTCATTTCGCTCCCATGCTTTTCGATGTCACGACTGGCATCCTTACGTTGCGTTCAAGCATCCTTCTCGCGGCCCAATAGCCGCATCGATCTCAATGTATTTGCCATTCGCAATTCAATATTATCAGCCCAGTCTACCTAGGAACAGGCTCGAATGCAAATAAAAAATCATTCCTCCAGATTCTCGTGACCAGAAGAGAGTATAACTACTGCTATAACATGGTTTTAAGCTTTTTGCCTGTCATCTTCTCATCAAGATTTGTTTTCGTTTCGCCGTTCATGCGTCCCGAGAGTAGGCGATAAGGGGTAGGGTCACCCATAACCGCCTAACGGTTCGTCGAAGGAATCAGCAACCGGCCGGCCCGGTATGGTTTTCCGAGATGTCTATTGACATACGGGTGATTGATCGGTCCCGTTCAAACAGGCTTTAAACGCGGTAAAATCGGCTTGGTCCACGTCGTTGTCGGCATCCAGATCGGCGTCACTGCAGCCGCTCGCGGGCGACACCGACGAGCCGGAGTAGCAGACCTGCAGGCGACCGAAGTCGGACAGGTCCACATCCCCATCAGCATCCAGATCCGCCTTGGACCTGACCGATGCCTGCCAGGATTCATCGTCGGTGCCGGATGAGTTGCTGGCCCGGATGGTTATGTTAAACATCTGGTTAATCTGCCCGCAAGTCGGCGTCCAGCCGTAAACCCGGCCCGTGCTGTCCACCTGTACGCCGCTCGGCCCGCTGACCACCGACCAGGTCGGCGTAGGGAAGCCGGAGGAGAGGCTGAGCTGTTGGACGTATTCTCTGCCTACCGTGGCCCGGCTCGGATCGGGGCTGACCTCGTTCACGACGGGAGCGACGGGCACCTGGTTGCAGTAATCCATAAAGGTGTCGAAGGCGATTAATGAATGGCATTTATGGCCCGCCGGAACCGAAGGGAATTCGGTATCCGGGACGATACGAATAAGCGGATCCGCCGGAGGCATAAAAGTCGCCGCATATCCATGTGCCAGGAAGAAGTCCCTGGCGGTTTGTTGTTGGGCGAGGGTCGTGATCGTATCTCCATCTCCGTGGATCATTCCGATAGCCAATGAATTTAATGCCGACAGATCGCCGGCGGTATCGAACATGCCCGAAGCCCAATTGCCACACCGCGGCACGATCATGCGGAAGATCTCCGGATGGCGAACCCCGACGTAATAGGTGGGAATTCCCCCGCCGGACCAGCCGGTCAACATAACGCGAGTAGTGTCCACCGCAAAGCCGTAAGTGGTGGCTTCCTGCTCGACGATCTGGTGATAAACCGCAAGGATTCGCTGTTCATCCAGGGCGGCTTCGCTCTCGCCCAGCCAAGTCGGGCCATTGCCGGGGGTCAATCCGCCGTTGGCCGAACTCAGGGCCGGTGCCGCTACGATGAACGGCTGATTGTGTAAGTTGACGTTGCCGGTGTTCTCGGCCAGTTGGTACCACCGGGTGTTTGGAAAGGGTGGTTCCTCACAGCACCCCCACGTCGGATCAGGATTCAGGCCGATCTCTTCGTCGGCGGTGGTTACTGTGCTATGGCTGGTGATCACCAGCGGAAGGGGGTTATCCGCCGTGGCGGTGCTGGGCACATAGAGATAGAAAGTGCTGCAGTCATAGGTGTTTGCGCGTTGTACAATTTGCCCCTTGGGCGAAGGTGGGGTAGGTGGGGTAGGCGGAGGTGTCCCGCCGGCAATGAATTTGACTTCAAAATCCAGAATGATGATCGGATCGAAGCCGGCCACTCCGACCGTTCCGGCCGACGAATTATCAAAGGTGCGTCCCGTAAACGCGGGGTTGCTCTGGGTTCCGATCAATATCCCATCGACGCGAAATTCGAAATTGCCATCCAAGGCACGCACTTTGTACTCATGTGCCTGGGTTTCGCTGAAACCAGGAATGAAGTTCGTGGCGAGTCCGAAATCCGTTCCGAATTGCCACGTTCCTCCCGCATTAGCCTTAAGTACCCAAAAGTGACTTTGGATCCACTGAAAAGTTAACGCAGAATTGTGGTTGCCACGTACCGCAACTCCTATATTGCCACCGCTGCTGGCGGCTTTTCCGTTCATGACCACCTGATAATCGTTGAGATATTCACCGTTATAAGGTAACCCCTGCGAAGATTCGTTGCACGGCTGCTGATTGAGGTAAACCAGGGTACAGGCCTCGCCGCCGGTTTGACGAAGGGCATCCAGGATGCTGTCGCTGTCTGAATCGTAGGCGGTAAACGCGCCGGCCAGCGAGCCCCACTCAGAACCGACTCCGCCGTTAAAGCTGGTCGTGTACAATACTTGACCGTCAGGCGGAGTTGCCTGGGCAATAAGTGCCGTTAGACCGGCGATCGTAATAGCTCCAATTGTGTAAACAATTCTGGACGCCGCCTGCATAATCAGGCCTCCTCATGTGTGGTTCAGTGAAAAGCGGCAGATGATATCTGATTTCGCTGTTTTACTGTTGTCTCGCATTTATATACGCTCGGCGACACGCAAACGTTCCTATTATTTATAACCGTTTCAGATACTTTTTTCAACCATCATTTGTGGGTAAACGGACCATGAAGTCGATAAGGGAGTAAATGGAACCTGAAACAGGCTTATCCATCATTCGATCGGTGGTCTGTCTTTTGTTAGGGTGAGGTAATATCGGCAACGGTATTCATAAAAAACACTACAAGTTCTTTTTTCGCCCGCGCCGCCGCGAGAATGAGCTACAGAATGGTCCGGTTTAGAAAAACCGGCTTGTGAGTATAGGAAATAGATCGATCAGTGTTTTTTACCCGGCAAGCTGAACCCTGGACAAAGTTACAAGGAAACTTGCGGACCATGGATACGGTTGCATCATAATGCATTACTCCATGCACACATAAGTGATACCTATACAATTGGTTTTTGTGGGTGTTCATGCCTGTTTCGATCATTCCTATATCGCTGGGTGATCTTGGGAGTTGTCGCTAGAGCGGCTATCATGGGCTGGATGACCTCCGAGCAGTTGACAGAACTGGTGGAACGGGCGGCCCTAGCGGCCGGTTTCGAGGCGGTCGGCGTGGCCGCCGCTAAGCCTATCGAGCGCGCGGAGTATGTCACCCAATGGTTGGCTTGCGGCTTCGCCGGCGAGATGGAGTACCTGAAACGGTACCATGATCTGCGCATGAATCCGGCCAGCCTGCTACCCGGGGCAGAGTCGATTATCGTCGTGGCCCAAAGTTATCGACCCGGCCCGGCCGACGAGGATCGTAATCAGCGCGACGACGATCGCCCCCGTGGTCGCGTTGCCCGCTACGCCTGGGGGCGCGATTATCATCGAGTGCTTCGCAAGAAACTCAGCGGCCTGGTTTATGCTTTGCATCAAGCGATTGCCGAACCGTTTGATTCGCGCATCTGCGTGGATACCGCCCCGATCATCGAGCGGGAGATCGCCGCCGCCGCGGGCATCGGCTGGATCGGCAAGAACACCATGTTGCTGCATCCGCGGCTGGGGTCATACATCTTTCTGGGTGAAATCATCACGACGCTCGAACTGGTCCCGAGTCGGCCGATGAGCGATCACTGCGGAACATGCACGCGCTGCCTGCAGGCCTGCCCCACCCGCGCGTTGCATACACCGTATGGCATGGACGCTACCCGCTGTATCTCTTATCTGACCATCGAGCATCGCGGCGAGGTGGCGACGGAGCTGGCCACGCTGATGGACGATTGGGTTTTCGGCTGCGACCTTTGCCAGGAGGTCTGCCCGTTCAACCAAAAAGCTTCGCCCGGCGGAGAGTCGGCCTACCGCCTGGATCCGGACCAGACGTGGCTGCCGCGGCCGCCGCTGGATGATCTGTTGAACTGGACCGAGGATGAATATCGCAAGCATTTGGCCGGTAAGGCTATCCGGCGGGCGAAGCCGGCCATGCTTAAACGAAACGCGACCATCGCCCTGGCCAACCACAAGGGTAAAACCTGACGGGCGGCGTGCCTCGTATGGCATCCGACCACACGAAACACACCGCCCGTATGCGAAGGACATGGACTCAACTGCCCAGAACCCGTTGCCCTGGCTCAACAAAGATCACTTCACCTCGATCCGCCGAGGTTTGGCTTCCGGCTTGATCGAAAACCGCAGGGTGAGCACGCCGTTTTTCAAATCGGCTTGCACATTATCGGTATCCAGCGTCTCGTTGAGGCGGAAAGAGCGACTGATCCGCCCCCAGCGACGCTCCCGCAGGTGATAGCCGGCCTGTTCCTCGTCGGTTTCCTTTTTATGCTCCGCGGCGATGGTCAACATGTTGTTTTCAACATCGACTTCGATCTCGTCCTGGGTGTACCCCGGCAACTCAGCCTCGATGACGGTCTGCTCACCCTCGGTGCGAATATCGACCGGGAAGATGCCGCCGGCCGTTGCGGGAAAGAATCCATCCCATACCCGATCAAGGTCTCGACCCCAACGCCCCAGCAAGCCGGATGAAGGAGTCATCACGCATGGATCTCTGAAGAATCGAACCGGTAACATTTGAACACCTCCCGGGGGCCACGCCCCCGAATTCACTTCAACCATCTATCTCGCAATAACCATTAACCACTCCACGGGGTTCTTGTTTACAAATGCCGTGCCAGAGCGATATTGCGTCCATAACATGCTGGGAATAGGCGACTTATGGATGCCGAGTGTTTTGCGCGGGTTTGTTCAAATATGCCATGCTGACATGCGTCGAGGCTTTCAGCGTACACAAGGCATTGCCCTCAAAGATGTTACAAGGAGTATGTCATTTCTGGCAGATTTCCCTTGGGCTTGAGGCGTGGGTGAATATAGAATCGTGAGCTATATGACGGCGGGTGGGCGATGTTGTCCGACATCCGTCAGTCCATCGCGACGGGAGGATTTTGATGACGTGCAATCCGGAAGCCCAGGGGTCTCGATCGACGGCGGGTAGTACCAGCCGCGTGTTTCGTATCACCTTTCTGCCGTCGAATAGAACGGTGACAGTCGATATGCGAGATTTGCCCTACGGCCATGAAGGCCAACCCGGAAGTATTCTGGACATCGCCCTGCGGCACGGCGTCGATATCGACCATGCTTGCGGGGGCGTCTGCGCCTGCTCGACGTGTCATGTCATCGTTCGCGAGGGGCTGGAGAGTTGCAGCCCGCCCGGCGATGAAGAGGAGGATCAGTTGGACAACGCCTACGGCCTCACCCCGCGTTCGCGGCTGGCCTGCCAATGCGTGCCCGACGGCACGCGCGACCTGGTGATCGACCTGCCGAGCTGGAACCGAAACCTCGCCCGCGAAGGATGACATGACACGTCGAGCGGGCGGCGCTATCGTCCACTCTTCCTGCCCAATGAAAGAATCAATACCGGTAATGGTCCGGCTTGAACGGCCCCTCGACGGGCACGCCAATGTACCGGGCCTGTTTGTCGGTTAGTTGGGTCAGGTTGGCCCCGAGTTTCTTCAGGTGCAGGGCGGCCACTTTTTCGTCGAGCACCTTCGGCAGCGTATAAACATGCTGGCCGTACTTATCGTTGTCGCGGTTTTCCCAGAGGTCCATCTGGGCGATGACCTGATTCGTGAAGCTGTTGCTCATCACGAAACTCGGGTGCCCGGTCGCGCAGCCCAGGTTCACCAATCGCCCCTTGGCCAGGATGGTGATCCGCTTGCCGTCCGGCCAGATCACGTGATCGACCTGCGGTTTGATCTCGTCCCATTGCAAATCGTTCAACGCATCGACCTGAATCTCGCTGTCGAAATGCCCGATGTTGCAGACGATGGCCTCGTTTTTCATCCGGTCCATGTGCTTACGGGTGATGACATCGACGTTGCCGGTCGCGGTGACGAAGATGTCGCCCCAGG
>CAZXSA010000252.1:0-3817 GCA_964642815.1 uncultured Planctomycetales bacterium
AGGTGTCTTGTACCGTGAACCTGCTCCCGCGGGCCTCGCGGGCGGGCCTGAACCTCCCCAAGGGCAGGAAACCGGGACCATTCACGGTTCGATAACAAAAGGAGAAAAGTATGAGATTCGCCAAACCATGTCTTTCCCTGATCGCCATCTGCGCCATGGCGATACCCACTCTGGGGCAGATCAACACCGCCGACGCCAAGAAAAAGGTTCTTAGCAAGCGGGCCGCAGAGGCCGACGCCTATCGTAAGCTGGCCGAGTGCGTCAAGGGGCTGCAAATCAACGCCGACACCTACGTCAAGGATTTCGTGGCCGAAAGCGACATCATCCAAAGCGAACTCGATGCGTTTATTCGTGGGGTTAAACTCGGCGATCCCAAATGGTACGCCGACTTTTCCTGCGAAGTGCCGGCCGAGGTGACCGTAGCCAAGGTGGTCGAGACGCTGAAAACGATCCAGACCCGGCACTACAAGGGCGATCGTGTCACCGGCCAGGACATCGAGCAGATGAATAAAAACATCGAGAAGAAGGTTATCAAGGTGGTGGGCATGGGTGCCCCCCGCGAGGATCTGCCGCCTAATCTGCCCGGCGGAGTGGTGGACCAGCTCGGTGGTCCGCCCATCCCGCCCGAGCCGCCGATTCCCGACCTGTGGATTGCCATGGGACCGCAAGCCAGGCTGATGGCCGTCAAGGCCGCTGAAACCGATGCCAAGCGCAAGCTTGTGGAGCGGATTATCGGCTTGCGTGTCACTTCCGATACCATCGTTCGTGATTTCGTGACTGAATCGGATACGATCCATACCGTGGCCCGCGGCACGCTCATCGGCCATACTCAAACTCGCGTCTATTACCATCACGATGAACCGATCGTGGAAGTGACGCTCGAGGTTCCGGCCGAGTCGGTTATCACCACCATCAAGACCCTGCAGACTCGAAGCATTCAGGGCGACCGGGTCAAAGGGTCGGATATCACCGAACTGTCCCAGCGGCTTCAGACACAGAAATTCGAGGCTACCGGCATGGGCATTCCGCCGGACAAATATCTGCCTCAAGCTCAGGCGGCCGCCCAGGTGCAGTATCCCGAGTGGGCCAAGGAAAAAATTCGCATGAGCGGCAATGGCGTTCCGCCGGAGGACAAGGCCGGCACGCCGCAGGGCAAGCTGCTCGCCGCCCGGGCCGCCGAAACCGACGCCAAGCGCAAACTGGCCGAGCATATCAAGGGCCTGCGCATCTCGTCGGAGACCTCGGTACGCGATTTTGTCACCCAGCACGATGAAATCAGTTCCTACGTCGACGCCGTGCTGGTGGGCGCGTCCGTGGACGAAACCAAGTTCGACGGCGACACCGCCGAGGTCACCGTCAGCGTTCCCGGCATGCAGGTCTGGCAAGTGATTTATGAGCGAGTCCGGGTAACCAGGATTCAATAGGAAGGAGAATCATATGCGTCGTGTATTTCTGGCTTTGCTACTGTTGGTCGCCCCGTGGCTGGCCTTGCTGGCCGCCGGTTGCGAACAGAAAATAACCACGATCCAGAAGGAAGAGCGCATCGAGCAGTCCGAGCCCAAAATGGTTTCGCCGGGCGAGGAACAGTTGTAAGCGGATGGCGTTTGCCTTATCCGCATTAAGCACAGGCCCTTGATACGATCCTCCCTTCGTCGTCCTCGGCGAACCACGCCGCAAGGCCGACGTTTTAGCGGCCGGGTTGTATCAAGGGCCTTCTCTTTCATTCCCGCGACTGTCTTCGGGGAATGCCCCAGCAGGGCGAATGCCATATCTTGTCCGCGACGTGCGCCGGAACTAACCCCGCCTCCGGCGCAAGCCAAGGACACTCAGGCCGCCTATGATCAACAGCACCGACAATGGCTCGGGAATAACGACAATATAGTCCTCGCCGGGCATGCCGGCATGTTCGTCAAGATTCAGATCGCCGTACACAATATCGGAGAGATTCAGACGATATTCGGCATGCGTGCTTGGGCCGGTGAAGGTCATGTTGAGTATGACGAAATGGAATGCTCCTGTTCCCGTCCCATAGTCCAGATCGCCGGCGATATCGGCGAAGTAGTCGGTTTTGCAACTCAGCGCGTCCATCAGGGCCGGCAGGGAGGGCACATACTGATCGCCGGAGTCATCGCTCCAGATCGGCGCGTTGAAACTGACCGAATTCAACTGAAAGAGCCCGGAGGGCGAGTCCGTGGTTTCCCGCAAGCGCAGTTGCAGAGCGGTCAGGCTGACATCCGTGTCCACCTCGACGATTACATCGAAGGAAGACCCCGCTGAAATAATAACGCGATAGGGGTCTCCCTCCGTGTCCAGCATCGTGGCGGTCATTCCACCCATGGCGGCCGCGGTCGTCCCTAACAATATCCCCACCGTTATTACCTTCACGATCCCATGCTTCATCATCCACCATCCTTTACTCATTCATCGAACCCTTCTCAGGGCACGGTCGTCGCCAGTTTACTCTTCACCAAGCCCAGATCCACGATCGTAACGCTGCCGCTGTTGTTCACGTCGCAACGCGCGCTGGCCGTGGCGTCATTGAAAAGATTGGCCTTGACACTGCCTAGATCAAGAGTATTGACCACCCCGTTTCCAGACACATCCCCGATAAGGCAACGCACCGCTCGCGAGCGGGCGCCGACCAAGACCGCCTTGGTCGATGTCGGCCGGCGGAACTTGCCGTCCGCCAACTCCAGGGTCAACCGCTTCCGGTCGGCCTGGGCCCCGTCCACGGTGATATCCAGCGCGTCCCCTTGCCCCGCGCCGTTGAAGGCCAGAGCTTTCGGGGTGTAGCTGTTATTCGCGGAATCCTTGATGGTCAAATCATTGGCATCCAGCGCACCATCGGCGGCGAGAACGTCCCGATTGAAAGTCACGCGGATGACCAGATCGTCCCGGCGCGGCTCGACCAGCGGCGTGCCCGCGGGCATCTCCAGGGCGATTTCCCCCTCGCTGCCGTGGGTCTTGACGCTCGACCAACTTAGAATTTGCGGGGCGATGGTCAGTTCCGCGGCCTCGGTCACGACCGGTCCGCACCCCGCGGTAATCACGCATCGATACAGACCCTCGTCATCCTCGGTCACCTCGTCCATTTCCAGGGTGTCCTCGGTCTCCCCGTACAAATCCTCCCAAGTCGCGCCGTTGAATATCTGCCACTGGTAACTGGGCGTTCCCTCGCCGGTCCCGGCGGCGGTAAAGGTAGCCATGCCGCCTTCCACCACGTTTTGATCCTCCGGATCGGTGGTCACCACGGTGCCCGCCGCCACGGTCACCGTGGTCGATACACAGGACGAGTCGCCACAAGAGTTCTCCCAGCGGGCGTAATACGTCGTGGTCTCGGTCGGGTATAAAACCAAACCTTGTCCCGTACCCACGGACTCACCCCCGCAACTTCCGGCCAGCCACCGCAGAGTCGTTCCAGACCCACCGGAACAGGTCAAGGTTACGGCCTCACCGGAACAGACCGGGCCGTCGTTGTTCGCCGAGGTCGGGGCCACGGGCATCGGGTTCACCGTAACCGTGGTTGATGCACAAGTCGAATTGCCGCAGGAATTCTCCCAGCGGGCGTAATAGGTCGTGGTTTCCGTCGGGTAGACGACCAGGCTTTGTCCCGTGCCGACCGACGTACCGCCGCAGCTTCCGGACATCCATCGTAGAGTCGTTCCGGACCCGCCGGAATAGGTCAAGGTGACGGCCCCACCCGGACATACCGGACCGGTGTTGTTCGCCAAGGTCGGGGCCGTTGGATTGGGATTCACCGTTACCGTGGTTGATGCACAAGTCGAATTGCCGCAGGAATTCTCCCAGCGGGCGTAAT
>CAZXSA010000252.1:3917-7273 GCA_964642815.1 uncultured Planctomycetales bacterium
GGTGACGGCCCCACCCGGACATACCGGACCGGTGTTGTTCGCCAAGGTCGGGGCCACGGGTAGCGGGTTTACCGTGACCGTTGTGCTTACGCAACCGGTAGTATTACATTCACCTTTTTTAGCCGTATAGTAAGTAGTAGTTGTTGTTGGAGAAAGGATTATTGATGTACCGGTGCCGATTATTGGCCCTGTAGCCAGTGTGATAAAATCAATATCCATGATAACACCTGAATTACCAGCCCAGTCAAAGCGCCAGCCTGTAATATTGCCACCGGTCTTATAATCGGGGTCAGACCACATATCTATACTTGTGGTATGCCAAGCACCGTCAGAAACTAATGCTCCGGTAACTACTTCGCCACCGACCGCCCCACCGTGGATTGTATTATAAAAGAAAATTTGCCAATATCCGCCCGTGCCGGCGGTAATTCTATAACGCATCGAAACATACCTGTATGTATTCGGATCAAATGAGCCTAAAGAAGGCATAAAGATCATCGGGTCATTTGTCGTCGATGTAACATTAAGAATTCCGTCTGAAACACTATTCACAGTTGTAGCACCCACGCTATAAGGTTGTGTTGCCCATTCCTGTGTAAATCCCTCCGTAGCGCAAGCACCTTCATACCAAACATCTTCAGCACCTGAACCCAAAGAACCACCTACCGTGCTAAGGGTGGTTGAATCTCCGTTGCATATGGTAGTCGTGCCCGAAATTGAAGTTGGAGCAGAAGAAGATGCGAGCGAGGTAACGCTATAGTCATAGGTGCCGTTTCCGATATCATCTCCATTGTATCCCTTTACGTGCAGATACCAGGTGCCGGCGGCGGTTGGCGTGGTTGCTATTGTTCCGCTCGACCATTGCGTCTCCGTATTCGTCCAAGTGTGCGTGGCGCTCTGGTCCCAGACGTAGCGGTAGTACTGGATTTTGCCGGCCCCGAAACCGCCCACCGCCGTCCAGGTGACCGACGTGTTCACGCAGGGTGCGGTTGTACTGGGGGTTACGCTGCCGGACGTGGGAGCGACCGAGAGCGTGTAGCGTGCCGGTTCGGCCAGACGTGTCGTGCTTGCCGTACTGTTCTGATAAGAGCCGATGTAGCGCGTATACTGGGTGTTGGCCGAGAGACCGCCTTCCTGGTAGGAGGAGACATTGGTTCCCGAGGTCCAGAGGGCGGTTCCACCGGATGACGCCGAGAAACCCTGGTAGGCGAATTTGGTGCTCGGCTGCGTCCAGCCCCAGGTGATCTGGCTCGTGGAATTCGCCGTCGCGGTTGCCCCCGCGCTGGGGGAATCCGGTAGAATCGTACCGTTGATCTTGAAACCTTGCGTGCCCGCGGGAGAACCTTGTCCGCGACCGAATTCCCGGAGAATCTGGATGTAAATAGCTCCGCCGGACACCACCGGGTGGTTGATCGTCAATCGGACATAAAGATTCTTCCCGCCCGCAAAACCCAGACTGCCGGTATTGCTGACGTGCCCAGTGGTCACGGTAAGGACATTTGTCCAGTTGGTATTATCCGTACTCCGGGCCAGGATGATGTTGTCTCCCGATCCCGTGTCGAAAAAATTGCTATTGAATTTGTATTGCAGATCGCTGGAAAACGTACATCCCGTTTCCGGGGTGAAGTACCAGGTGACATATCCGTTACCGGGGGCGGCCGTACAATAAATGTATGAGGGTTGACCGTTGTAAGGAGTACCTGTTTCATGCGCGACGGCCATGTTCGATTTGGCAAACAGGTGATTATTGAATTCGTTGTTGCCGTCGGAACGCACGTTGTACTCATAAATCCACGCCCCCGGCCCTCGATAATCGTAATTCACGTTCAGCTTGGGACGATAGCTTTTCGTGGTAGCCTCCGATGCGACGATTCCGTAGGCATCCAACGTTCCAGTACTCCCCCAAGCCGATGTCCCTCCATAGAGGAGCAAACCATAGTTTGGGGTTCCGCTACCACTATCCGGCCACCAGCTTTCGACGATCGGTGATACCGAGAACTGCTGCAGAAATAACCCACTGCCGGTAGCGGCGGCCTGTACGATAACATCCAAGGCGTTAGCCGTATCAATATCCGCGGCCCCCGTGGCCCCGGCGGTTGCCCAAGCAGGATTGTTCAGGTGTGCGCGGCTTTCCCAGGTCACCTCGCCGGCGTCGGCAGCCGCTTGATTTTTCGTGCCTTCCGTCCATGAGCCGGCGATAACACGCGCAATTTTGCCATCTCGGGCTTTTTGATCCGTGAGAGCACCACCCGCCTGCATCCAGAGATTTAAGTCGGCACCTACGATTCTCGCCCCCGTCGGGATATTCGTTAAATCAAATTGGAATAACCAGTGCCGATGCCAACCGGTGTTGGCGTCAGGATACCATCGGAAGCCATTGGCGAATGGAGTGGGTGTAGCATTAGGATCGGGAGAATATCCACAATTTTTATTGACGTCCGCGCCCGTGCTTATCCAACGCATGAACGCATCCTTGATGTTCGCGCTGTCGCCGTTGGTGGTGGCGTCCTGATAGGTAATCGTCGCCGCCTCGGCGGTGATGGTGACCATCAAGAGCAGGAGTAATCCCCCAGCCGCACGCATAACCCTGCCGGGCTTGATTCCACGCCTCGCTATCGGAAACATGGACCGTTTCAGGGAATCCACGATGTTCATCGAAATGCCTCCTCTTGAGTTGGACCGAACCCGTGCAGAAACCACCTGTCGACGCGTTAATACCTCCCGCGTGGGATCAGTGATTCTTCATAACCCATACGTATCAAGGGGATCACAAGAAGTGAGCGGAACGCAAGCCGTGCTTCTTCGACCTCCTTCTTTCCTCTCCCGAATTCCCTCTTCCGAACAGAATGCTCTTAAAAATGAATAATGACCGATTCGACAAGGCGTCTGGCCACGCATAATGATATGGTCGAATTCAAATCGAATCGGCAAATGCCAGTATAATCCGGACACTCGTTTTGTCAAGAAATATATCTTGCTTTGAAGTGCTGCATATATTGTAAATAACTGCCATGTCACCCATGATTTATTGGCGCATATTTTAAGGTCAAATCGCTCATGCATTACGGGATACGTCCCACGAATTAATGATGTAATCCATTATATATGAATATCTTATATTGCATTATGAAAATTTAAGGAACGAATAATCATGAGCGAGAAAGCCATCCGCTGATTCCCCAAAAGGCGAGCGGATGATTCGTTTCTATCATGAACAACTCGTCCATAATTACTTATCATTAATGTCCTTGCACTCCTATAATACAAACAGCATATTTCTTAATACAATATTATCCTATTTACTCGACAGTCATCAGTTTATCTCATGCGGCGTCGTCGTAAACCCCCGTATTTCC
>CAZXSA010000253.1:0-7257 GCA_964642815.1 uncultured Planctomycetales bacterium
AGAAGATCAAGATCAATTCGCGCCGCTTGGCCAAGAGCCAGCGTACCTGGATGAAACGTATGCCGGACATCCATTGGGTGGAGGTGGCCGACGAAGACCGTCCCGAGCAATTGGCCGCACGGGTCTTGGCCGCTTTCGACCTTTAACGCTTGATCCCGATGGGGCGCGGGGGCTCGTCCTCTTGGCGAGGGATCTTTACCCATTCCTGCTTGCGCGGGTCGATACCGCCGGTGACCATGAGGCGCCAGGTTTCACCGGTCTGGCTATCGAGCAGAATCGAGCAATTATCGCTGACCCCGATGCTGTAACGCCACAGCCGCCCCGCGATCCCACCGCCGGGGGCCGTTTCGGATTGGGCTTCGGATTTGGGAACCGCCCCCAGAAACAGCCCGATGGCGATACCGAGCCCCAGCAGGAGCAGGCCGGTGCCGTTCAAGATACGTTTTTCCATGATTTCTACCTCCTTCATGGATTCATTTGACACGACTATATCTCTTGTAGTTCCCTATCCGCCAGCGGTTGAGAGCAAATTATGTTGAAGAACATGCATTTCGCCAGCAGCCGTGCATCGCTATATATTCAATGATTCATGATATATTGATATATATCAAAATAATTGCGTCGCCTTATTCTTGCGAACGGCACCGTTATGTGTATCCACGCGCGACATGCGTGTCATTTGGTATCTCATAAATATATTTTTTATAGTTGTTTACGTTTCAGTGACGCAAATGATCATGCCTTTCTCAGACAAAATAGGGTGTTTGGTCGATATTTTACGGGACGTTCCTGATCCCTTTGTGGAGTAGCCCGGCATGGAATACGCGTCCTTAACGTTCTGGATGGCCGTCATTGTTTTTACCGCCTTGGGGGTCCATAAGATATGGAGCTCGCTTGTACAGCCCAAGGTGGTCAACTCGATTTTATTGCCGGGAACCTTGGTAGCCCAGCTTGGCTATGTGCTTGGACTACTGATAACCGGGGGGACGGTTAACAATACGGCCTTGATTAAGGATGACGATTCGGGTGAGCCGCAAACCGGGCAGGATCCCAAGCCGCGAGTGCCAATCGTGGGAACGATAGTGATCGCGTTATTACCCATGGTGGGCTGCGCGGTGGCGATTTGGATAGTCAGCCGCTATTGGGGAACGGAGATTTTAGCGGAAATGACGCCTCCGCCGGAGAAACAATTGGGATTACCCAGCAGTTTGGCGCTGTTTTTCGCCATGTTGCACGGTTGCGTCGACTTGATTCAGCGTTTGCTTGATGTTCTTAAAAGGAGCAATCTGAGCGATTGGCGGACCGTACTGTTTTTGTATCTGGTGGTCTGCCTGACCGTACGGATGGCCCCGTTGACGGGTAATATTCGCGGGGCTTTGGGGGCCCTGTTGATTTTCGGGGTTTTGGCGTTTCTTTTCGGTCAGATCAGCCCGGGGACGGCCGATTCGCTGGCCGGAGCCTGGCCGCTGATCACGTTTTGCGTGGCGGTTCTGCTCTTCCTGCTCCTGTTGAGCCTACTGCTGAAAGCCGCGGTCGGCCTGATCCGTATCCTTTCCAGCCAGGGATAGTCCGGCGCGTAAAAACTCACAGCCTACCTTCTTGGTGCATTCTTTCCTTTTTGCATTGCCCGGTCAGCTTTTTATAATGACGGGGTACAGTTTCTTCATGGGCATGAGGCCTCTCGCCCGGGTGCGCGGTCACGTGTCGGGAAGGGAAGTCCGATGAGACGCATAGCCGTTATCAATCAAAAAGGCGGAGTGGGCAAAACCACGACAACCGTCAATGTCGGCGTCGCTCTGGCGCGGGCGGGTCATCGTGTCCTGTTGATCGACCTCGATCCGCAGGCGCATCTGACCTTGCACCTGGGGCAGGATCCCGGCGCGGGGCGGCTCGGCACTTATGAGTTACTGACGGGGTCGGCTTCGTTCGCCAAGGCCCGCCGCAAGGTGGGGCAGAATCTCTGGCTGGTGGGTTCGAGTATCGACTTGGCGGGAGCCGAGGTGGAATTGGTGAGCGTCGTGGGCCGTGAGGTCATTCTTCGCGATTTACTCGATCAACATGTAGGCGCGGGGAAGGATCATCATCGGACCCAGTACGATTACGTGTTGATCGACTGTCCACCTTCGCTGGGGGTGTTGACCCTTAATGGATTATGCGCGGCCGGCGAGGTGTTTATCCCCTTGCAGCCGCATTATCTGGCCTTGCAGGGGCTGGGCAAACTATTGGAGACGATTGCCCTGGTCAACAAGCGAATCAATCCGGGACTGCTGGTCAGCGGGGTGGTGATGTGCATGTATGACGCGGGGACCAAGCTGGCCGGCGAGGTCGTGCAGGACGTGCGCTCGTTTTTCGGGGAGGCCAAGGGACAAGACCTCCCCTGGCGGGGGGCCCGGATATTCGAAACGGCGATTCGACGGAACATCAAACTGGCGGAGGCGCCGAGTTACGGTCAAAGCATTTTCGACTACGCTCCGGACAGCAACGGAGCGAAAGATTACGCCCGGCTGGCCGCCGAGATTCATGATCCGCAAACGGTATCCAACCCGGTGGCAACGACCACGACGGCGGCCTTGGAAGCGTTACCCGCTCAAGGCGTGGCGGTCGACAAGGTTCCGCTGGTGCTTCCCAAACGTCCGGAACCGGCCCCGCCGCCGGTGACCGCGTCAGTGAGTGCCACCGCGTAATACCGTCGGCTCAATTCGAGGGGTCACTCTCGCCAGGCTTACGCTCATCCAGGGCCTTCCGAATGGCCGTGGCCAGTTTAACGATGGAAAAAGGTTTTTGCAGGAAGTCAACCGCGCCCTCCCGCCGAAGCGTTTCGACCACATCGGGCTTATCAAATCCGCTGACCAGAATGACCGGAGCATGCGGGCAGCGTTGGGCGATTCGTTGGAACATCTCGACCCCGGAGCACTTGGGCATATTCAGATCCAGGAGCACGAGTTCGATATCCTCGCTATTGGTGTTCATGAACGCCGTCGCCTCATCCGTGTCCGTATGCGTGATCACGATATAGCCGAGCGGCGAAAGGATGCGTTCGACGGTTTTGGCGACCGCGGGATCATCGTCGATGAACAGGATCGTTTCCGTTCCACGCGGGGCCTGCATGGTTCCGATCTCCGTGGCCAGGGATGCCGGTTTTTGGGCCTGCTGCTGGACGGCGGGTAACCAGACGGTCATGGTCGTGCCCTGGCCCGGCCGGGTTTGGACCTCGATATGGCCCTGATGGCTTTCCACGATACCGAGAGTAGCGGACAGCCCCATCCCGCGCCCGCTGGTTTTCGTGGTGAAGAACGGCTCGAAGATGCGGGCGGCGACAGGCGCATCCATCCCGCAGCCATGGTCCTCGATTTGCAAACATACATACAGGCCCGGCGGCCGTTTCCAGGTCGCGGCCCGCGTTTCGTCCAGTCGCGCGGCAAATGTTCGGATTTCGATCACGCTGGGCGAGGAACTGGCCTGAACCGCGTTGAGACAGAGGTTCATGGTCACCTGTTCGATCTGGATAGGGTCGGCCACGATCGCCGGCAGGTCGGTATCCAGCTTGCGGACCCATTCGATCTGCGGGGGCGTCGTCCGGCGAAAGATCTGCAAGACGGATTTGACCACCTGATTAAGATCGGTGGGCACGGGTTTCTGCAATCCGCCGCGGGCGTAGGCCAGGAGTTGGTGGGTCAGGCTGGCCCCGCGCTCGGCCGCCTCCACGATGTCGTTCAGGGCGGCGCGAACCTTGGCGGGAAGAGACGATCGGCGGGTAAGGACCGAAGCATTGCCGATAATGACCGCCAGCAGGTTGTTGAAATCGTGGGCGATGCCGCCGGCCAGCGTGCCGATGCTTTCCAGTTTCTGGGACTGTAGAAGCTGCTGTTGAAGCCGCTTGTTTTCGGTGATGTCCAGGCTGGCGCCTTCGATATATCCTTTGTCGGGGAAAATCCGGGCGGACATCGAGGTATCGATCTCTCTTCCGTCTTTCAAACGAAGACGGATTTCGTAATTGCTGATCGCTCCCTGCTTACGGAGCAGGCCGAGCAATTCTTTCCGCTGCTCGGTGGAATACAGATCAAGGGTGGACACCTTATTAACCACTTCCCGCGGGTCGGAAAAGCTGAGCAGCATGGCCATGGTTTGATTGCATTTGATGAACAATCCATCCTCGATCCGCGTGCGCCACAATCCGACAATCGCGGTTTCATAGAGGTTGCGATGCTGCTCCTCGCTTTCACGCAAGGCGTTTTCGGCCCGGAGCCGGGCACACAGGTGTCCCAGGACACTGGCATACAGGGCGAGTAGTTCACCGTCGTGTTCGGTCAATGGTCGGCGGGAAAGCAGGTTATCGCCGGACAGATAGCCGATGGTTTCCTGCCCATCCCAGATCGCGGCGCTGATGCGGATTCCCTCGCCGATCGCCCGCCCCAGGGAATCGTGGAGCGGCCCTTCCGTGCGAAAAGCGATAGGCCGTTTGCTATTGAGACATGCCCGTACGTCCTCGCGTTGCTCGACGCGGCGGACATGGCGTTCGTCGCGTAAATGACCGTTCTCGTCGATGGCGTAGGAGCCGACCATGACCATTGGCTCGGCCGTAGTGAACCAAATCCCCAACCGGTCAAAAGCAAGTTGGCGGTTGCCGAGTTTGACCGCCAGGCAACAGAGATCGTCCATCCGTTCGACCTGGGATAAGGCGATGCTGATTTCCAGCAGGGCGGTCAACTGGGCCTGGAAGTGGCGTTCGGTCTCCTCGCTCCGCCGCAAGGCCTGTTCCACTTTTTCCCGTTCGACGATTTCCTGACGCAGTTTCTCATTGGTTTCACGCAATTCAGCGGTGCGTTCGGCCACCCGCCGCTCGAGCTCCTCATGCGCTTTGCGCAGGGTCTCCTCGGCCTTTTTTCGTTCGGTGATGTTCAGGTTCATGCCGATCAGGCCGGCGATACGTCCCTGGCTGTCGTGGAAGGGGACTTTGGTGATCGAAATCCAGCGCCCATCCCAGGTTTCCGTCTCCAGCCCGACCAGCGGCCGGCCGGTCCGCATGAGGGTCTGCTCGTCCTCGTAAAGTTGGGAGGCCAGGGAATGTTCGGAGAAGTCGAAATCGGTTTTTCCGAGGATATCCGCTTCTTTATCATACTTGAGCAGGCGGGCGGTTTCCTCGTTGGCCAGGATAAACCGGCTTTGCGTGTCCTTGACATAAATCGGGTAAGGCAGGTTATTGATCAGGGCCCGAAGCAGGTTGCGCTCATCAATGAGTCGCCGTTCCGCGTTTTTATGCTCGGTGATATCATGGTTCAGTCCCACCAACCCCAGGATACGGCCCCGGTTATCGTGCCAGGGAATCTTCGTGCCAAGGTACCAATGATCGCGTCCCGACGGATCCGGGGCCTGGTCCTCACGATTGATCATGGGACGATCCCGTTCAAGAATTTCCTTTTCCTCTTCGGCGTAACGCCGAGCCAGAGCAGGATCCATGATGTCGAAATCCGTTTTGCCGATTACATCCTCCTTTCCGGCGGCATGGTAGTATTCCACGACCGCCCGGTTGACGAACACGAATCGACCTTGGGTGTCCTTGGCGTAAATGTATTCCGGAAGATTATCGACGACCGTCTCCAGCAGGTTACGCTCGGCGGCCGACATCTCTTGTGCGCGTTTTTGCTCGGTGATTTCATGATTCAGTCCCACCAACCCCAGGATGCGTCCCTGGTTATCGCGCCAGGGAATCTTCGTGCCGAGAAACCAACGCCAGTCGCCCGACGGGCCGGGGATTTGAAATTCACGATTGATCATGGGTCGATCCTGGTCGAAGATTTCTTTCTCCTCCTCGGCGTAACGCCGAGCCCGGGCATGATCCATGAGGTCGAAATCGGTTTTGCCGTGCAAGTCTTCTTTTCCGGCGACATGGAAGTGCTCCACGACCGCCTGATTGACGAACAGGAATCGTCCTTGGGTGTCTTTGGCGAAGATTAATTCCGGTAGATTGTCGACGACCGTTTCGAGAAGTTTGCGTTCGGTGGCCAGGGTCTCCTCCACTCGTTTATAGTCGGTGATATCGAGGGCGAAAACAGCGATACGGGTGACCCGTCCCTCCCGGTTGAACACCGGATAGATATGGCTGTCGAACCATCGGCCGGCCCTCTGATCCGTATAGCGGAGCGGTTGCCCGGTTTCAAGTACTTTCCGGACCTGGATTCTCCGGTTTGCCGCCAATTCGGGCGGGAAATGAGCGAACACATCGGTGCCGACAAGATTCTCGACCGTGCCGCCCAGACGCTCCGCCGCCGTCCGATTCAAGGTGGCGATCGTGCCGTCAGCTTCTATCAGGAGGGCCGATTCCGTGGCGGCGTTCAGAAACGCCTGGGCCACTTCCTCGCTGGCGTGACGGGCCTGTTCGGCCTGTTCGCGATCCTTCATTTCCCGTTCGAGTCGCCGATTCGCCTCCACCAGCTCGGCGGTGCGTTCCCGGATGCGTGATTCCTGTTTACTCCGGGCCTTTTCCAGCGATACCTGGCTCTGCCTCAGGGCGGAAATGTCCCGGGTAAAGGCGATAATATTTGTCGGCCGACCGTTCTCGTCATACAAAAGGGAGCCGCGCATCGAAGCGGTGAAGGGTGTTCCATCCCGGTGGACGTGCTCGATCTCGATGGCGTGACTACCGGTTTCCTTGAGCTGACGGATGGCTTCCTCGACGGCCGGCATCTGTTGCTCATGGTGAAAAATGGACAGATGCTGACCGAGAAGATCCTCGATTTTTCTCCCATACATATCGGCGAAGCTCTGGTTCAGCATCCGCAGACGGCCATCCATATCCACGACCGCGATTCCCTCGGCGCAGCCGTCGAAGGCGGCGGTCAGGAACTTCATCCGTTGCTGCTCCTCCTCCAGCGCATGCACGCGCTTACGCAGAACCTCGATTTCCGCAAGAAGTTCCGCTTGCTCACGGCTCATGATGGCCTCCTGACGCATGTACCGGTCTTTACCGAATGGACGGGGTATTGGCCGGCGCGCTTCGTCGAAAGCGAATGTTTCACATTCGGAACAACGGATCGACTATCACCGTTTCCTTAAACCACTATACCTAAAAATGCTCGTTGACGTCGAGTTGGTCGAGGGGGATAGGGGATCGGGCATGAAACATCATTCGTGATTTCCTGAGCCCGCGATTTACAGTATGATCCTTTCCGAGGGTTCGGGCTGACGGTGACGAAGCCGGTTGACGAACCATCGGGCGGTGGATGGAGGCCGATCATATACCCCCGCCGCCGGGCGTTC
>CAZXSA010000254.1:0-7242 GCA_964642815.1 uncultured Planctomycetales bacterium
TTATCCTGCGCTTTCTGAATCCGCTCCAGGTCTTCCGGCTTGGCCTTGTGCAACTCAGGCAACAGTAAATCCACATAATCGATGCCCAGGATGGTCAGCATTTCGTCGATTTCCGACTCCTCTTGCGGCCGGAAACTCTTAAAGCAAAGCATAATACGCTCACGGCAGCTCCGATCGGCCTTGAACGCCTCGGCGATAATCTCGATGCTGTTCCCGTTGTTGTAACTCTTGGACGTATGCACGAGGTTCACGCCGGAATCAATGATCTGCCGAACCAGGCGCACATCGCGACGCTCCCGCAACCAAACGGTCCCGAAACTGATCAGGGTAACGGGATACTTCGTTCGCCCCAGACAACCGGCCGGCAACAGCGGCTTGACCGGCTGAGTGGCCGGCGGTTCCGCGGCCAAGGCAAACCCCGCCGCCGCCGCCGAAGTGGCGGTCATCAGAACGTCGCGACGACTTATCGCAGTTGAACTTTTCTTATTCATAACCTGACATCCTTATTTAATCGCCAGATTTCCGAATCACTATATTTCGAGAAGGCCCAGCATTTTGCCGATCACCTTCATTTTTTGGCCGAAAGATTGCGAAGGCGGGTTTTCGCCATTGTGACGCAGCAACATCAAGGTAACATCGTCTTCCGCCGGCGCATGTCCCCGATAGGCATCTAAAGCTTCCAGCAGTTGCGGACAAAACATCTCCGGCGATTGCGGATCGATCCGGCCGACCATCTGCCGTAATTGTTCCTCACCCAGCAGCCTACCGTCGGGGTCTTTCGCCTCGATCAGCGAATCGGTGTAGATCAATACCAGATCGTTCCGCTCCAAAGCGACGGCAAACTGATAATAAGGGGTTGGATCAATCACTCCCAACGGCAGGTTGGCCAGACGATCAACGTGATCAGGCATATCATGCTTGAGAAAGTGCCAGCTTTGTTCCCGGGCACGGTACAACAACGGCGTGGGGTGTCCGGCGTTACAGGTAATCAGGTGATCGGTCGGTGCAAAGTAGGTCATCAAGACGGCGGTGGCGAACGTACCGTCGGCGGCCAAAGTGGAAAACTCCTGGTTCAACGCCTGTACAAACTGTGTCTGATCGAGGTTGTTGATGTGTTTACGCATCAACGCCCGCAAATGCCCCGCGACCTCGCCGACCGTATCGCCGTGGCCCGAAACATCCGCGAGACTGAAACGCGAGATCGCTCCCGCCCCGCACATGGAAACGTAATGGATGTCTCCGCCACGATCCTGATCGGCATAAGGGCGGCTGTAAACCCACGCATCGATACCGGGGACCGAAACCGTCTTTTCGACCGCGTCGTTACCGCCCCAGATCTCCATGCAGGAGACCCGCACGGGTTGCTCTCTCGGTCTGGTATCGACTCCTGACATAAACACTCGGAGAATCAGGGAACAGGTCTGCCGCCGGAACGCTCGCCGACGCCCATTATTCTAAGGGTAAATCATATCTGGCACCATATCCCCGAGCCATGAAACCTCCCGTTTCCCTATAAATTTGGCTCGCGCCCCGTTGTCGCGGCGCATCGTATCGATCTGCCTTTATTGGAAACGCTGGCAATGGAATAAAAATCTCATAAAGATGGCTTACCCGTCGGCTTGAGAGCGATGGCGTATGCGGTCGACTATGGCCTCAAATCGGTGCTTTATAAGGCTTCCCCGAATTCGCTCTTTCACGAAGGCCCTCAAGGCAATAGAATAAGTCTACCGGATAAAATTTTACACAAACCACAGGGAGAAACGATCATGTGTCATTGTTGCCGTCGTCCGATCAGTGGAGAAGGTGTTTCGCGTCGCGAGGTGCTGTTATCAACGGCCGTCGCCGGTTTGGCCGGCGGCTTGTTCGCGCAGACGGCGCGGGCGAAAGAATTCGTGCGCCCCGTGGAGCCGCAGGCCCAGTGGCCTAAGGTGCGGGTGGCTTTCATGCGCCCGCGCGAAAAATACTGGCTGGGCTGGCCTGGAACCGCTTTCCCTCTGGAAGATTACGTAGCCAAAAGCCGCAAGCTCACCGAGCAGTTCGCCAAAGAGTTGAACATCCGTCTCGAATTCGCTCCGGAACCGATTTACGATCAGACGGCCGCCGGAAAATGGATTGAAGAAACCCGAGCTTCCGACGCCGACGCGGCCCTGCTGTTCCCCCTTCATTTTCAGGAAGTCCGATCCAAGGGCACCTTGGGGCCAATGATAGCATCCGGCAAGCCGACCATAGCTTTCGTCCCGCTGGGTATGTGCTTCACCTCGCATGTCAATACCCTTAGCGAGCTGCCCCGGCTTTACCTGGCCTCCAGCCCCGATTTCGAACTGGGACCGGTCCGCTTCGGGCTCAAGATGGTCCGGACAAACCATAATATCCGCAACCGTAAAGTCGCCGTCCTGCGGGGCAACGAAACCAAAGAGGAACGACTTGAACCTTTCGGCCTGACCATGCGCTATCTGCCGCGCGACCGTTTTGCCGAGACCCTCCAGAGCATCGACCCGGCCGCCCCCGAAGTGACGGCCATGGCCGACGAATACGGCAAGGCCGCCCAAAAAATCGTCGAACCCAAGCGAACCGACCTGCTCAACGCCGCTCGAAACTATTATGCGGCGGTCAAGATCATGAACGACGAAGGCTGCACCGGTATCAGCATGGATTGCCTCGGGGCCGTTTATGACAAAAACATCCCCTGCCCGCCGTGCCTGGCCTGGGCGAAGCTGCTCGATCAGGGTATCCCCGGCGTCTGCGAGGCGGACATCAACGCGGTCATGGGTAACACGCTTTGCTGCGAGTTGCTCGATCGGCCCGGCTTCATGCAGGACCCCGTGCCCAACACCGACACCAACACGCTGATCGGAGCCCACTGTGTCTGCGCCACCCGGCTGAACGGCTATAACCAGCCGCGCGAGCCGTTCGTGCTGCGTTCGCACAGCGAATCGGACATCGGCGTGGCCGTCCAGGTTCTTTGGAAAGAGGGCCAGGAAGTAACCATCATGCAGATGAGCGGCCCGAATATGATCCTGTTGGGTAAGGGCAAGGTGTTGCGCAACTATCAGACGCCACCGGCCGGCGGTTGTCGCACCTCGGTGGACATCAGCATCGACGCGCCCGAGGACGTGCGGACCACCAAGGGCTTCCACCAGTTGTTCATCTACGGTGACCACGTGCGCCAGTTCAAGGCCTACGCCAAGATGTACGACCTCCAGACGGAGCATATTTGACCCTGCCAGCCCGCAGCGCAAGCAAGGGTCTACCGTCCCGACGCAATTTACCTCGCTCGCCACGGCGGAGCCCTGCGGAGCCGGGCCTGCCTCGCTTGGGCAAGCCGTGGCGGGCGGGCGAGGATCTCTCCCTGAAAAGGGCGACGGATTACGAGGGTGCCATCCCGGTACCGGGATGGGTCGTGAACGCATCATTTCGACATCATCGAGACCCCACCCTTTGCTAGCGCAAAGGATGGGCCAACCGACCAATGGAGCTTCGTCGTTTCTCGTGTCAAGGAAATACGCAGCATAATGTGGTATAATCTGATGATTGAGCAATACCGTATCGTAAGGGATTTCGATCCAATGTTTTGGGATAAACCGCGCATGACCTGGTCGATCGCCGATTTGAAAGATTTATTTCGCGCGGTTTATTGGACGATGCGTCGGGTGATCATCTGGCCGGTATGGCGTAACGATTTGCGATATTTCACGGTCGATCCAGAATCTCCGAGTCACATGTTCATTTGTGTTATTCTCGGAGCAGTTCGAAGCATCCCTGCCGATCCGCCGGCGGAAGTTGTTCTGACTCCAGAAAATATCCTCGCGTATGCCGGGCCGATTATGGGAGACCGGCCGTTCAGCCGCTCACAGAATGATCCGGCGGAGGTTTGGCGTCGCGTGCGGAAACACCTACGGCGAAATCACCGACGGATAGATCTGACTACTGGGGGATACGGTCGCCCATTCCAATTAGCGGTTACCGTAACCTTGCAGAGCGATGAGCGGATCCATATCCAGGTTTGCGAGGGGCCAGCGATACCAAGCCTTGAAGAGATCCAAGAGCGATATGGGATAACGTTGGTTAAGCCGTTTGTCGCCATGCCCGATGAACCCGCTGACTGATGGTATGGACGGGTGGGGTCACGACCAGTGCAACGGACGGGTGGCCCATCCCGGTACTCCGGGATGGATTCGCAATTTACGTAGCGTATTCAGCGTGTTCGGCGACGACGCGGATGAGCACGGGTTTGGCCTGCACGACGTCGAGGGCGGCGATTTCGTTGAGCGCCTCGCGCATGCGGCCTTCGACGGCCTCATGAGTGAGAACGACGACGGAGACGGAACCGCCGGCGGCGGTATCCGCCCGTTCGTGCTGGGTAACGGCCCGCAGGCTGATCTGTTTGGCCCCGAAAACATTGGTGATTTTGCCCATGACGCCGGGTTGGTCGGCGACCAGAAGACGGACATAGAAGCGGCTGCGGAGTTCCTCGACGGGCACGTATTTCGGGGCGGTGGTGCAGTCGTTGAGCATGGGGAACCGGAAGGTCCGGCCCGCGTTGCCGGAGGCCAGATCGATCAAATCAGCGACGACCGCGCTGGCGGTGGGTTTCCCGCCCGCTCCCCGGCCGAAGAAAAGAGTGTGCCCGACCCAGTTGCCGTAAACACTGATGGCGTTGAAGGAGCCGGCGGTGGAGGCCAGCGGGTGATCGTCATGCACGAAAGCGGGATGCACGCGCAGGCTGATACCGGAATCGGTCCGCTGGGCGATGCCGAGGAGTTTGCACACGTAGCCGAGCTCTTTCCCGGCCGCGATGTCTTGGGCGTCGAGTTGGGCGATGCCTTCAACATAGAGGCGGTCGAGCTCGACGTCGCAACAGAAGGCGATCGAGGCGAGGATAGCGAGTTTGTGGGCGGTGTCGCCGCCGCTGACATCGAGGGTCGGGTCGAGTTCGGCGAAGCCGGCGGCCTGGGCCTCGGCCAGGGCGTTGGCGTAGGATTTACCCTTGCTGCTCATCTCGCTAAGAATGTAGTTGCAGGTGCCGTTGAGGATCCCGTAAATCGCGGTGATGCGGTTGGCGACCAACCCGTTGCGCAGGGGAAGAATCAGGGGGATGCCGCCGCCGCAACTGGCCTCGAACGCGATCGCCCGGTTCTTCGCGCGGGCGGCGTGATAGATTTCTTTGCCGAACTTGGCCAGCAGGGCCTTGTTGGCGGTGACCACATCCTTGCCGGTTTCAAAAGCCCGGAGCACGAAATCCTTGGCGATGGTGGTCCCACCGACGAGCTCGACGACGGCGACGATGGACTCGTCGTTGAATATGTCGGCCGCCTGAGTGGTGAGCAAGTTGTCGGGGATGCCGGCCTTGCCTGCCTGAGCCAGATCCTTATCGCAGACGCGGGCAAGCTGGAGGCGTAGTCCGGTCTTCTTTTCGATCTCGTCGGCCTCGGTTTGCAGAATACGGGCGACCTGCTGGCCGACAACGCCGCAACCAATCAGACCGATCTTGTACATATCGCTCATGGTCAGACATACCTCCTTACGCCGTGGTGCCGGTCGAAAAGTGCGTCAGGGGTGGTCCAGCGAAACCGGACAGGCCACCTGCTTGCGCAAGCGCGAAACCGGCATCCGCAACCTGATCCCGTTTTTCGCGGCGGTCATTTTATGATGACGGGCCGGGGATTACAACGCGACGGTGGCGGCCGTCTGGTGCGACTGCAACGCGGCGGTAAAAAGGCGGTGGCTGAGGGCGACCTCTTCGGGCGTAACGCAGCCGGCGAATTTGCTGATCGGCCGGCCGTTATGCAGCTCGTAGAGGAACGCCGCCCACATCTGCTGGACCGCGTCGGAAAAGCCGAACTCGAAAATCCCGCCGGTGATGGTCGGGTAGGCGGTTTCCATGCCCATGTCGATGCGTGACCAGTTCTGCTCGCGGCCTTCGTATTGCAGTATTTCGAGGCATTTGGAGTTCTTGGTCGAAAAGCGAACGCTCGTCCGGGTACCGAGGATATGGACGTACCACGTATTCTTTTCGCCGGGCGCGATACGCTGGCTCTTGAAAATCCAGGGGAAGGACCGGTCGTTTTGCACGTCGGCCATTTCGCAAAGCAGGGTCGCGTTATCCCAGGTTTTACAGGGGGCGACGCCGCCTTTTCCGTCAGGCCGCTGGGGTACGATGTCGCTGAGGATGGCCCGGACGTTGAGCGGGCGCCAGCCGGCGCGGAACGGAACATGGCAGGCGTGCATACCAAGATCGCCCATGACGCCGTATGCGCCGTTGATTTCGATCATGCGTTTCCAGTTGAGCGGCTTTTTCGGATCGAGATCGCTCGAATGAAGAAAGCCGGTCTCGACTTCGATGATGGTGCCGAGGGCCTGGGCCTCGATCAAGGCTCCGATTCTTTGGACCGCGGGAAAGAAGGGAAACTGCGAACAGCAGCGGACGAAAAGGTCCGGATGTTGTTGGATGGAGGCCATGATCGCGTCGTTGGCCGATTGATCGATACCGAATGGTTTTTCGCCCATAAGATGCTTGTTCGCGGCGAGGACGGCACCGTAAATCTCCTGATGCAGGTTGTGCGGCACGGCCACGTAGACGGCCTCGACCTGCTCGTCGGCCAGCAGTTTGCGGTAATCGTCGGTGAACAGACGAATGGTCGGGAAATTGTCCTTGTACCAGGGCAGCAGGTCCGGGTTTTTATCGCAGACGGCCACCAGCTCGGGGCGAACATCCAAGTTGGAAAGGTGGCACCACCGGGCGATAGCACTAGCGAACTCGCGGCCCATCAGCCCGGCTCCGATGATCCCGAAACGCACGGTGGTCATATCTATACTCCTTCGAACGGCGATTATAGAGAGCTGTTGATAACGAGACAATCGGGAGCGAGTGGTGGTGCCAGGCAGGGTATGGCGAGGAGGTCAACTTGCCGAGCCGCACATTTTTCGCAACTGAGTGAGGGTGGCGTGCAGGTCCTTGGGCAAAGGGGCTTCGACACGGATCGGTTGGTTGGTCCGCGGGTGGGTGAAAGTGAGCGATTCGGCGTGGAGGCTGAGACGGGCGAGGAGGGGGCGTTCCTCGTGGCGGTGGCTGGGTTTGTAGTCGGACTTGATCTGCGAAAGATAGAAGGCTTCGGCATTTCCGTAGAGCGGATCGACCAGCAGGGGCAGGTCGATCAAGGCGAGGTGGACGCGAATCTGATGCTGGCGGCCGGTCAGCGGTCGGCAGCGGACGAGAGAAATTCCCTGAAAACGCTCGACGAT
>CAZXSA010000255.1:0-7185 GCA_964642815.1 uncultured Planctomycetales bacterium
TAAATCTTGGTGACATCGCGCAAGGCCAGATCAGCCATCAGGTCAGACTCCAGCCATTGGCGCTTCTCGCGCCGATTACAGGAAGTTCAGCTTGCCATTATATTTAGGAAGAGGCAGGTGTCAACGCCGCAAAATGCGTGGTCTCGCCCTGTTTGGGCGGAACCCGGACAATTTGAACAGTAAAAAGCAGTTTTTTGCCGATGATAGGCCGGTTGAGCTTAAGGGGAGATGCTCCGTCTTTAAGGTCAAGGAGGCGTATTCATGTGGCAGTCTGTATTCAGTTGGGCTTTCTGTATTTCCAGCGGATTTTTAATGAGTATCCCCAGTTGTCCGGTGAATATCCAAGTGAATCCGGGGGGTGGCAACAATTCCGGCTCGACGGATACCCCCGACCCGGTGATTCCGGTCGATACCATCACCGTCCGGTTCATCAATGAAACCACTTATGGACTCGACGTGCAGTTCTATGTGGCCCCAACCGTACCGGCGGACACGCCCTTAAGCCAATTGACCACTATTCTGTTCGTGCCCGACAACCGGTTGACCGAGGGGATCGGGTTGAGCGGCCAGGGGACCATTCCCGCTAACGACAGTGACTCGGTGACCATTCCGTGCAGCCAGGCGGCGGCCGTCGGCACGCTCGGCGGGTTGTTCCTCGGCCCCGAGGGCGAGCAGATGGGCTACGGCACCCAACGCTACGCCACCGCCGGCAACTACACTTGTGATGGCGTGATCACGTTCTACTACCGCACCACGACCAGCGGCTTCGAAACCGTCCTGGTGACCGAGTAAGCTTCCCGCCAGGCCGGGTAAAGCTGTATCCTGATGCCGGTCCCATGATGCAACCATAGCGATCTGTCAATCAAAATCAGCCAATGGCCCTGGTCAACCTTGTCCTGATGCGCCGCCAGGTGTACCATGAATATGTCGCTTGCATAAAACGTGTTCGCTATCCGTGGTTTCCTATACGGGGTCGGATATCATGAAACGTCCTCGACCACGAAAACTCAAAGTTCCTGTCAGTCAATACACGGTCATCCTCACCCCCGAGCCGGAGGGTGGGTTCACCGTGACGGTGCCGGCCTTGCCCGGTTGCGTTACGTATGGTGATGACCTTGATTCGTCCAGGGAACATGCCCGCGAAGCCATCGAATGCCACCTGGCCAGCATGATCAAGCACGGTGAACCGATACCGTTGGATGAGACGGTGTCCACGTCAGTCCTTGTGGGCCGCCCATGAGCAAGCTTCGGCCCATGAAAGCTCGGGAGGTCATCGTTCTTCTTCGCCGGAACGGTTTTGTCGAAGACCATCAGATGGGCAGCCATAAATCCTTCCTCCATCCGGACGGCCGCCGAGTTACGGTGCCCGTTCACGCCGGTGATATTTGTCCGGGTACGTTGCGGGCAATTTTCCGGCAGGCCAAAATCGATCCACACAGAGATTAATACCGGCTCAGAAGTACGCTTTCATCACTCATGAGGCGATGATGTGCTCGGTATTGATGAGAACTCTGTGCGGGTCGATCGTTTGCGTGTGCGAAGATTGGTGAATCCAAGTGGTGTCTAAGGAATCCGGCTTTCGGTATACTGCGAATTACGCAATATCGTCACTGACAAGTCGGTGGATTTCAGGAGAGGGCAAATCATGCGCGAATCCTGTTCATCGAGCGGTATGGATCGGCGTGAGTTCCTGATAACGGTTGGCCTGATCGGGGCGACCGGCCTTGTCTCCGCCGTGAAAGCGGACGAGGCGACGACGGGGCCGGCCGGACCCGCGTCGAGGCCGGAGCATTCTCTCACGGCGACGCGGGGCGCGGCTATAACCAAGGTATCGTTGCCCGATATTCGCCACCAGGTATTGGCCTACACCGAGTCATTACAGGTGCCGGGTAAACCGCTCGGCTGGTATTTCGACCATGAGAGTGCCACGACTGCGCCTTCGCTCTACGCTTCGTGTGACGTGGCCTTCATGCGCACCGTCATGGGCGAGGATTTGCAAAAGATGCTGACCCCGGAGCAGCGCCAAGGATGGATCGAGCATATCAACTCCTTCGCCCAACCTGACGGCACCTATGGTCCGGACCGCAAGAAGCACTCGCCCGAGCATGGTAACGGAATGGTCATCGGCACGCTGGGCGTGCTGGGCGGACGACAGAAGTATCCCGTACGGCTATATGACCGTTTTGATTCGCCGGAAGAGATCGGCCCGTGGCTGGAGAAAATCGACTGGTACCGGCAGTGGGGCGGCTCGCACCTGTTCTGGGGTGGGATGCATTGTTACAGCATGAGCAGTCGTTGCACGGAGCAATGGCGCAAGGCCATGTTCGACTGGCTCGATGCGAACCTCGATCCGCGAACCGGCTGGTGGCGCAAGGGCGTTCCGCATTTCAAGCCGTGGGAACCGGTGGCCGGCGGAGCCCATATCTGGCCTTGTTATCAACATAACCATCGGCGGTTCCCGTATCCGGAACGGGTGATTGACGGCATCCTGGCCATGCAGCGCCCCGATGGTTCATGGCTGGTTTACGGCAACTATATGGAACTCGACGCCCTCTATGGCCTGGTTTACATGAGTTCGCTCGTACCCTCATATCGCCGCGCCGACATATTGGAGGCCGCGCGTCGGCATGGTGCCGGGTGGGTGCGGAACTGGCCGGGATTTCTGGCCCGCAAACCGGATCTACATGTACTGCTTGGAGCCGTCGGCGTGTTCGGTCTGTTGCAGCAGTTGCTGCCGGAGGATTTCGTGGACACCGCCACCTGGACGGACATCTTCAGCGACCTCCGCTTCTACCAGACCGCGAAGGTCGAGGTGCTGGAATAAAGAGTGCGCTGCCAGCGGCCGCGTTTATGCTGTATCGAGATTCCCATCTCGATACCCCTCCGGCGGGATTCCCATCCCGTGAATGCCGATATGCGAAAGGATTCGTTTGCCCGTGAGCGCCAGACAGGATTCTCGCACCAGCGGCTGACAGCCACCGCGGCTGGCGAAAGCGGGAGGATGTTTTCATCATTCAGTTTCTGCTATACTGTGGTCTTCCGAATATCGTTATGGCCAACATCTCATCCGACAACTAAGGAGGATCGTATCGTGTGCGAATCCTGTTCATCGAACGGTATGGATCGGCGTGAGTTTCTGGCGGCGGCCGGCCTGATCGGCGCGGCGGGCTTAATCTCCGCGGCGCAGGCCGACGAGACAAAGGCCGCCCTGACCCTGCCTCTGCCCAGGCGGGAGCAAGCTCCGGCCACGGTGCGGGTGGCGTTTCTCTATCCGCCGGCCGACGTGGTCAACGCGGGCAAAAACGAAGACGGATGGGCCAAACACAACTGGTTCACCTGGCCGGGCAACCAGTTTGAATTCGAGGCCCAGGAACGCAAATTCGTCGACAAAATCACCGAGATGGCCAGGAAGTTGGGCATCGACGTTCAATTCGAGCCGCAGGCCGTTTATCAGGCGGCGAAGGTCAAGGAATTCATCGAGCGGACCAAGGCGGCCGGGCCGGACGCGGTGCTGATCGTCAATTTCTATAACACGTTCTCGCCGTGGTCCTACCAGATGGCCACCGAATCGGCCCCGACGGCGATCGTCTATCACGCCTTGGGCGCGAACCATCAACTGCCGCCGGCCAAGCTGCGCGAGGCGGAAGGGTTGTACTACATCCACTCGATGGAGAACTGGGCCGAGATCGAGCGTGGGCTGCGGGCGGTGCGAGCCAGGAAGATGCTCGCCCAAAGCCGGTTGTTGCGGATTTCGGGGCGCACGCCGACGCCGCCGCGGATGCTCGAGAAGCAGCTTGGGGTCGATGTGATCGAGGTGCCGGCCGCCGAGTTCAACGACCTGTTCGACAGTATATCGGCCGACGACGCGATCAAGCGCGAGGCGATGGAGATCAAGAAGAAGGCCGCCCGGGTGATGGACGTGGAGGACCAGTATTTCATCGACGCGATTCGGGCCCACCGCTCCGTTGACAGGATGCTGGAGCGGTACGGGGCGGATGCAATCACCATCGAGTGCCTGATGCTCAAACACCGCAAGCCCTGCATCAGTTTCGCCGCGCATAACGGCGAGTTGGTTCCCTGCGGCTGCGAGAACGACCTCAACGCGACGCTGACGCTCATGCTCGGCCGCTGGCTGTTCGACCGGGCGGGGTTTCAGCACAACCCGGAGTTCGACACCAGCGAGAACCGCTACTACAGCTCGCACTGCACGTGCGCGTGGAAGCTGCACGGCCCGCAGGGACCGTCTCAGGAATACCTCGTGCGGCCGTTCTTCCACCAGTTACCCAAGACCCCGGCCCTCGATGTGCAATGGACGCCCGGTGAGCCGATCATCATGGCCAAGTACCATAGCGATCTGGAAAAACTCTGCTGCTGGACGGGCAAGGTGATCCAATCGCCGGCCTCGCCGCCGACCGGCGGGTGCGCGACGCGGGTGCTGATGGATATCGACAAAGTCGACGACGTATGCACCATCTACCCCGGCCCGCATCCGGTCCTGTTCTGCGCCGACCGCGGCGACGCCCGATGCATGAAGGCCTTCGCCAAAATGTACCGCCTGCCCTTTGAAGGGAACGTGTAGGACAAACATGGAGTGCGGCGTCCGCGACGCCGCTTTGGCCGGATTGACGTAGGGCGGGCTCTCGTGCTTCGTCCGCCGCGGCGGACTTCGCGGATAAGCATTGCCCGCCGCTGGACTGTCTCAATTATTGAAATAATGGGTGGCTGTATGATGCACATGAAACAATCTGGAAAGTCGGCATTGTATATATTGGTTATGGTTTTTGTTATTCTTGTGCAGGCATCATGTGCCTCATCGCCGGAAAAGAAGTGGCGTAGGGCGGGCTATTGCCCGCCGCGATGGCTGCTGTAAAATGTGCTGTTGCCATGATTGCGCGTATGGCCCTGGAAAATGGCGTCCCTGTTGCGCATCCCGGAAAAAAGGAAACACAATCCGGAAAGAAAGGGCCTAACGATGAAGCTAAGTATGCCGAGAGAAACAAACCTGGGGGAAGACTCCCTACTAGAAGGGGAACTGGATAACACCATACCGGGACGGATCACGGGTTGGGCGAATTTTAGGGGTATCGATAGTAGCGATATTGCGGATCCTGTCCGCCCTCTTATTATGTTCGATTTGACAGGCGATCTTCCTTCAGAGATTAAGGGAACAAAGATTTGTTTTGCGAGACGCCAATATTCAGATCAGGACGACTGCTATCCAAAGATATATTTGAGTTTGATACAGACCGGGCAAGCTGACAGTTATATAGACGAAGAATGTTTCAAATTGGATTGGGTTGGACCTGATGGGTACGTGGTCTTTCCAATCCATGTAAATCGAATCCAAGTTATCGTCCCGCTGGATGTCTGGCGGGATATGAAAATGCTTGCGGATGAATAAAAAAGAAAAGGGGATTGTGCCAAGCAGCCTGCGAAAGTGACGCAGGGCGAGCTATTGCCCCGCCTCGATGGCTGCACTATATGAGGAAGCATGCTATGAGCGATGAGATATGCAGCTCCTGCAATGTGGCCATCACTGGCCTCGAGCCTGCTTATCTCATCAACGGGGAGCATGTGGCTTGTCGAAACTGTCACGATACTGCCCATCCGCTCTGTCCTCATTGTAGCAGGCTACTGACCCGCAAGCTGCCCAAGACATGGAGCAAGTGCCCCGAATGTGGCGAACGATTCTGGGTTGAGCCGGAGCAGTGGCTCTACCCGTCCATGATCTTGACCCCCGACCAGCGAAAATCCGCACAGACGATTGTCCGTGAAATGTCAAGGCTCGGTGAATGGGGCATTCGTCCACAAGATCGAAAGATTGCGGAGTTAACTGCACAGATGGACGGCCGGGGGGCTGACGCCGTGATACGATCACTGCGCGTGGAAGCCGTCAGATGTTCCGGATGGGCCGGTCCACCAGATCCTGCAACGCTCACTGACGAGGACATTGACATCTGTGTCCGATCTTTCGACATGTTTTCACACAAAGCGCAGGTAAAGGGAAACTATGACATCCGGCTCGGTGACGTAGTCGCGACTTGGCTGACCTTGAAGACAACCATACCACAGACGGCGTCCAGCGAGAATGAAGAAGAGGATGAGTTCGTTATCGAGAATCAACTCGTCTGCCAAGTCTGGCCGCTGGCCTTACAAAGAGCAGCGAACGATCCGCACACACGCAAAATGATCTCATTCTGTTGGGCAGAAGCGTGTGCGATCGCCGGGCTGGATTTCCGCAAACCGCTCCGCCTGGCAAGCCGGTATGAACTGCTCGATCTCCAGGCGCATAAAATTATCACGAAGGTTCGCATCGTGAACTGGCAGCAACCATGCCCAGCCTGTCGCAGGCAAAATGGAACGGTACTTACCATCGCGCAGGCCCTGGAGAGAATGCCCATCCCCTGTGAGAAATGTACGACTCGATACGATACGGAATCGACCACAGGCCCCAAAGGCTGGTGCCAATGCAGATTCGAGGCCGTTTTCGAGGGCGAGTGACGTAGCGATGGGTGTTGTAAAATGTGCTGTTGCCATGATTGCGCGTATAGTCCTAAAAACTAGCGTCCCCGTTTCGCGCCGTCTTGGACAAGAATTTAATTTATCAGAGTTGCCACCCCGCGGATCGCCGAGGGGCCACCGGTGTGACGGACACCGAAGCCGTTGTTGTGATATTCATCATAATATAATAGTATTTTGTTCTATCAAGCGAAAAATGAGTAGAACACGGGGACAAATATGACAAAAAAACCATATCAAAACACTCGCGATCTAGGCGCCCTCATCTCCGCAATTGGTTTCATCGCGTTTTTCGCGAGCATTTTAGCGGGATTAGGAACCAAAGAATTCGCGATTATGGTCAACGGAATAGTGGGATCAATTTTTATGATACTCATGGGTTCGATTGCCGGTGTCGTTGTCGATATGGCCCGGGATATCAGGCGAATGGCCGGAGAACCTGCAGTTGAAGAACCACCGCCCCCACCGCCACCTCCTCCGCCACCGACGCCTGAGCCCAAGCCGTCTAAACCGAAGCCGAAACCAACGGTTATCGTCGAGGGCAAGGTGATCTGTGGGCACTGCCGGGAAAGCTTCAGGGTCCGGACGGGATCGGCGAGTATCGGGCAGACGTTCACGTGCCCGATGTGCGGGGAGAAGTCACTGGTTGAATGAGGAACGAGAAAG
>CAZXSA010000256.1:0-7181 GCA_964642815.1 uncultured Planctomycetales bacterium
CCCGACAGGGGACGGTTGTCGTACTGGGCTGTGGACATGCCGGGGTGATCAATACATTGGACTACGTATGCTCGTTGACCGGCGATCAAAAAATCTACGCCGTACTCGGCGGCATGCATTTGCACAGCGCCTCCCGCCGACGGCTCGACCGAACGGTTGAAGCCTTGAAAAAGTATGACCTCCAGAAAGTCGGACCGAGCCACTGCACCGGATTTTTCCCCATGGCCCGCCTGCACGACGAATATGAGGATCGTTTTATGACCCTCGGCACGGGCCGGACGTTCAAGGTGCCTCAACCGTGACGATGGCCTTTGGCACTCTCCTCGGATTGATTTACCTCGATGAGGCCGTCCGAACCTTCCCCTTGAATTGCACATCTCGTTTAAGCAGAGGTATACTGGCCGACACCATGAGAACCCGCTTATCGAATTGTGTCGTCTTATGTGGATTGACGGGGTTTGCCTTCGTGTTTTCGCCCCTTGCCCTCAAGGGACAGAATCCGCCGATGGATCACCAAGCCGCCGGGATCGCGTCGAAATCCTCGACCTCCGCGCCGGCGGGTGAGCGATACGCCTTGCTGATCGGTGTCGGGAAATACCTCGCCATGCCCGAGCTCGATTTCACCGTGCCGGACTGCAAGCTCCTCGCCCAGACCCTAATCCAATACGGCGGGTTCGAGCCGCATCGTGTCGTGGTCATGACCGACGATGCCCCTGACGCTCGGCGACCTGATGCGGCCAACCTCCGGAGCGAGCTTCGCCGATTCCTTTCCCTTCCTCGGGAGAACGATACCGTCGTCCTGTTCTTCGGCGGACACGGCGGCGCCATCAAGGTCGAACAGGAAGAGCGTACCTGCCTCTTGCCGATCGACGCTTCGCGCGAAAATCTTTCTGAAATGGGGTTACGCGTTGCCGAATGGCATGCGCTGCTGGAGTCCTGCAAGGCCCGGGAAAAACTGCTTATCCTTGATATATTCCACGCCGGCGGCAAGGCCGACGATTCCCCGGCCATGAGCCAGGCGGCGTGGTCCGAGTTAAGCGACAGCGTCATGACGCTATTGGCCTGCGGGCCGCGACAGCATAGTCACGAGGATCCGGGATTGGGCCGCGGCCTTTTCGTTCATTTTCTCGCCGAGGGGCTCCGCGGCGCGGCCGACGAAAAGATGGACGGTAACCGGGACGGAAAGGTCGACGTCGGGGAGGCCTTCAGGTACGCCCGCAATAAGGTTACCCAGCACACCCTGAAAACCGGCACGTTGCAGGTTCCGGAGCTATGCGGAAAAATCAATGAGCGGATGATCTTGACGACATTGGATTCCGGTCCATCGCGGGGGCCGGGGTTTGAAGGCTGGCCACCGCCCGAAAGCTCTGGCCCGACCACGGCCTCGTTTCCAATGACCGCCGAGCAGGCCCGCCAGGTCCAGGAGAACGCTGCTCGGCAGCTTGGCTTGCCCAAGAATCTGAGTTTGGACATCGGTGATGGGGTGAAGATGGAATTGGTCCTTATCCCCGCAGGCGAGTTTCTGATGGGCTCGCCCAACACGGAGGCCCAACGCGGTTCCGACGAGGGCCCGCAACATCGGGTATGGATCTCCGCGCCTTTTTACATGGGCAAATACGAAGTGACCCAGGCTCAGTGGCGGGCGGTCATGAGGAAGAACCCGTCAACATTCAAGGGAGAGGACAATCTGCCGGTGGAAAGCGTATCCTGGGAGGACAGCCGGAAATTCTGCCGGTTCCTCTCGGCGAAAGTCGGGCAAACCATTCGTTTACCGACCGAGGCGGAATGGGAGTACGCCTGCCGGGCCGGTAGCGCGACGAAGTTTCATTTCGGAGACAGCTACTCGGAACTGGACGGATATGCCTGGCATGCCGGCAACAGCGGAAAAAAAACGCATCCGGTTGGCCAAAAAAAGCCCAATGCCTTTGGTTTGCATGATCTGCACGGTAACGTGTGGGAGTGGTGCGAGGACGTGTGGCATGATAATTACCAGGGTGCCCCGACCGATGGCAGTGCATGGACCAAGGGCGGGAATTCGGCCCGGCGGATTGTTCGCGGCGGCTCGTGGGAATATGGACCGGCCGACTGCCGGGCGGCCTATCGCAACGGAAGCTCGCCGCGTTGCCATGGTTGTGGCAGCGGTTTACGGGTTGTGGGGATGATCGATGCTTTGGGAAGCAAACGCTAAAGCGTCTTGGTAATCAAAAAATCTTTCGCTTCCGCGATATCATGCATTCCGGCCGATGGATAACTTACGCCCCGGCGTCGGCCGGTGTCACGAAAACCTCGACGCGACGGTTCCGGGCCTTGCCCGCGGGTGTACGGTTATCCCCAACCGGCTGGGCATCGCCCTTGCCTTGGGTGCTCATCCGCGAGGCGTCGATCCCGCCGGACTGGAGGACCGCGGCGACCGCCTCGGCCCGAGCCTCGCTCAGACCCATGTTGTTGGGGCTCTTACCGAGACTCCGAAGGCTCTGAATCGTGGTGGGTTTAACCACCCGGTCACTATCGGTGTGGCCGATGATGAGCAAATGGCGGTCTCTTGCATCCTCTTCGTTAAGAATGTTGGCGAGTTTCCCGAGAGCGGTCTTGGCGTCGGACTTCACGACGGCCGACCCGGAGTCGAACATGGCGTCCGTGTTGAAGTACAGCAGGTTCTTGCTTTTATCGAACTTGAAAAGGTCGGGATACTTATCGCTCAGCTCTTGAATCGACTTGACGACCGCGGGTGGCAGCTCCGCGGGTGGCGCGGCTTCCACCGCTTCGACCACCGGCGGGGGTGCGGGTTCCACATACAGGGGGGCCGGCGGCGGGGCCTCGACGACCGGAGGGGCCGCTGCGGCGGGTTTCTTAAACAGGTCGCACAAGCAGCATCCCGAGGCGAACATCAACAGCATCCCAGACAACAGCGCGAGCACTTCCTTGCGGCGGAACATGGCTATCTCCTTGAGTTAACTTGATTGGCACGCTCCCAACGTGACGACAAAAGTTTAATCCGACCGGCCCGCCGACGCAAGACCCATTTTCCGCCCATCACGAATATGCTCCATAACGGAATCGGGGGATAGAGCAAGACTGTCGCGGACGAGGAACCTATCAGTCTAGTCTCTCCAGAGGCCCTGGAACATCGGGGTATTGAGCGAGATTGTCGCGAAGGGGGAACCCCCTTCAGGGGGTTTTCCCGCCACGGGCGGATAGGCCGGCCGTTCTACGGCCGGTTGGTCTTCGGACCCGCCTCCAAGGCCGGCAACTCCGGATGTTTTTTTCGCTCCGCGGGAGCGCCGATTTGTAGCCGCGGGTGGAGCGGCGTGGCGGCTACGCCGCCCGACGCGAAACCCGTGGTCGCCGGAACTGGTTTACCCGCCCCGGCCGGGGCGGAGGACGCTTTGAAGGCGTGCTGGTTCGAAGATTCTCATGCGATTATCGCTTCGACATCGGCTGGAATCCTGTTGAGTGACGTAGGGCGGGCTATTGCCCGCCGCGATGGCGAGTGGCGTAGGGGACGGGCTATTGCCCGCGTATGTATTTAGCGACCGGGTAATCAGAACCTGGAGCGGAAGCGACAGGCCGGTGGAGTACGGCGTATCGAGTACCGAAAAATTGTCCCCCTTCGGCCCCGCGCTGCCCCGCCACGGCGAGGTAAACTGCTTAGGGTTCTGATTGGGCATGTCGGCGGGTTTTGCATGGTCGCTAAACAAACACATTGCCCGCAGCGATGGCGAGTGGCCGTGATGAAGTGTGTGGATTTCTTATCGAAGGGCTGTTGCACAAGCGACCAACGGGCAACTATATCGGTGGCGGAGAAAGGTTACGATCGAGTAGGCCGATAGGCGATTTGTCGCTGGCAGGCGTGCGGAGGAAGATGGGCACCCTTGCTTGTAAAATATACCGGACCCTAGAAACGATCCGCGTCCCCGTTTCGTACCTGCTTTATTTTGGTCTATTCTTGCCAGCATGCTTGCACATCAGATTGTGACCACGTCTTGAACTGATCACTAAATAATTCTAAAAAGCATGTCAGGAAAGAAGCTGTATGCCGGAATACATTCCCGACGTCAAATTCTGTCGCTCGTTGTGACCAAATAGGTCCATCGGAATCATGCTTTAGAAAGCGATCCGCGAGGTGAACATCTACATGCGTGAAAGTTGAGAGTTCAGCGTAAAAAATGTCATATGCTTCTTCGTGATTCACTTCCTTGGCCATCTGGTAAATTGATTTGTCCGACCAATTCCGGGCAACAGACCCTTTCCCTTTTTTATTTTTGTGAATAAAATTAGAGACGATTATATTATATTTTATGTTTACATCCTTTTCTCGTGGTTGCCAATAATTCTGCCACTGAAGAGCCATCGCCTCTTTCCAGCTTGAGTTCGTGCTATCACGATGTTTAGAAATGGCATCCATTTTTCGTTTGTTTAAGACTGCACCAAAATCTATATAGAGGCGGGCACGTTCTTTTGGCAATTTAGTTATATAGTGCGCAGTTACATTCGTTTCAAACATTGTGCGAGCGACTGTATAACCTACGGTAATCGGGAACCATTCAGTTGTGAAAGAATCAGAAAGTCTTAAAAGGGCTTCGGCTGAAGACAGGTTGTGGAGGAGAAAACATACCATAAGAGAAGTATACTCGAGTCCTGCAGAATGATGAGGAATTTTATCTGCCCGATCTTTCCCAAGGTCAAGTAACCGACGCACAACCTGTTGATGCTGTTCAACAGTTAGGTACAACAATGTTCATCTCCGCATTTTTTTATTCGGCCCAACTTCGTATTCTATGCCGATTACCCTTTGCCGAACCTTAAACCACCGGATGGTTGAATTGTATTCCGGCAGAGGCCCGAAGCAAGCCGTTTCGTGGAGGGAATTGAGTGGGAGCGGCTTGCCGACCACCATAACATCGGGAAGTGACGTAGGGCGGGCTCTCGTGCTTCGTAGCGAAGCTGCTTCGCGGAGAAGCATTGCCCGCCGCGACATCAAGCGTCCCCGTATCCCACCGTCAAAAGTCCCGCTGCCAAGCCTGTTATCCGACCGGTTCCACTATTCTCCTGGTCTCCCTGCTGCCATGTTGTATGAGCTGCGCCGGCGCCATTTCGACACCACGCTCATCATCCTGCTTCCGCGGGTATTGCGTTTCAGCCCATTTGCCGACGGTCCCGTACTTCCTCGAGAGCTTCTCCAAAATCGGGTTGCGGTAAGGGTACCAGAGGCATGCCGGAATATATTTCACCTTGCCATCCTCGGTGTCTTCATAGGCAAAAACCGCCTTGCATTTCTCCAGCCGGGCGGCGTCAATCGAGTGTTCCTCCTCGAAGGGGAGCACGCCTACGCGCAGCAACCGCCGCGCTCGCCGGGGAGGGGTTTCGTCGCGGGTCCACCCGCGGCTCAGCCGATTCCAGATCAGCCGTCCCAAGACCGGGAACGGGTTGCCGAAAAGGCGGCCGAACCTGATGCTGGCGAGCAACCACGGCAGCAAGGCCCGTACGATCAAAGCTTGCCCGCGGAGCCTCGGCCAGAAACGTTGTGCGTCAAGGCGGTCGAGCCTCGGTTCAAGCCTGCGGGAGAGGGCCGCGAGTTCCACGGCCACCTGATGAAAAGGTTTCCTCAGGTAGTGGTTGATACCCCGATAGGATTTGCCGTCCGAAATCAGCAGGGTCATCGATTCGCAGTTGGGATGCACCCCGGCCAGCAGCAGAACCTCCGAGCGCGGGTTCTTCCGGAAAAACGAACGGGGTTTCTTCAACGCATAGGAGAGCCCGGAGGGGACGAACTCGACCTCCCCGCCCGGGAAGCTCCGCTCGACCATCTTCTCCACATCTTCCATGGTCGTAGGCTTGCCGGCGTCGAACGTGCCCGGTTGCCAGTTCTCCGTCAAAGGGATCAGGCCGACATCCGAGATAAGGTCTCGATTCTCATGACAGAATTGAAGCAGATCAGCGAGATACCGATCGTTGAACCCCCGTCCCACGGTGGCCATGATCGTGTGCTTGCGCCGGCTGTATTTACGCAGGTTTTCCAGGGCCTTCATCTTTTTATCATAGGCCGACCGATTCCGGCGGAGCCGCTCGTAAATTTCCGGATGACGGCCGTCAAAGGCGAAACGCAGGGAAACATGGGCCTCGCACAACTTGCGGCAGTACTCCTCGTTCGCCAGACGAATGCCGTTGGTCACCACGTGCGGTCTCAGACCCTGTTTCTTGGCAATCGTGATGATCTCCAGCAGGTCCTCCCGGACCGTAGGCTCCCCGCCGAACAACGAAACGACGGGCTTGGGATCCAGGCGGCCGATCTCGGCGAACAGCTTCTCGAAATAGGCCAACGGCGGATTGAAATCGAAACCCATCCCGCGAATCGTGGCGATACAGATGGGGCAATTCATGTTGCAGCGATTGGTAACGTCCACGAAAACCATATTGGGCTTATGGTCGATCGCGCAGCGGTCGCAGTTCATGCTACAGGCCCCGCGCTCCATGGACACGTACGGCCACAAGTCCCGCTTACTTTGCCAGACCCGGGCGTCGGAACTCACCATCGATTCGGTCGCGCCGCAAGTGGGACACACTTTCTGAATCCACAATTGCCCGTCCCTGGTTAAAAACTCGGAAGGCACCCGCGCCCGGCATTTATTACAAAGGCCCAGATTGACATTCCCCATGCTGGCTACTTCTCCTTTAATGGATCATCCGGGATGACAGGCGCTCCGGTATAAGTCATCACGAACCGGAAAGCATTGCCTCCGGCGAAAAGTCGGCTGTAATACTTTACGTTTCCCCAACAATAACCTTAATAACCGGCCCCTGCAATGCAGCGTCTCATCCCAACCAGCCGAAGAGGCCGTGACGGAAACGGTTAAGTAGAAAATGGTTTGATATGCAAAAAAGCGTTTTTCAGGGTCTTGACAGCGGCTTATGGTTTGATTTATAAATACCGACCGACCGGTATTTTATGAGGATATCGACATGATAACCCAAGTCAAAGCGACCACTCAAGCCCGAGGACAGGCGACACGCAATGATCTGATCAACATTGCCCGGCGGTTATTCAGCGAGCATGGTTTTTCCGGGACGGCCCTGTCCGACATCCAACAGGCCTCGGGTATGACCAAGGGTGCGTTCTATCATCACTTTCGCAGCAAGGAGGACATGGCCTTGGCCCTCCTGGATGCCGTTCGGGACGACTA
>CAZXSA010000257.1:0-7109 GCA_964642815.1 uncultured Planctomycetales bacterium
TATAACATTCGCGGCCGATCGTCTTGAAAGGCCCATACAACTCCAAATAAACGGTCGTCGGGGATTCCGGCTCCGTCCTCGACGCTATCGCCGGCAGAGAATCAACCAGATGCGTGGCCGCCGGTACGCAATTCAAGCATTCCCCAACGAACCGAATCAATTCATTCACCTGACCAAGCCGGACATTACTGATTCGCACGCACGGAACCCGAAGTTGTTCGAGTACCGCCGCGGCATCGTCCTGATACCACCATACGAAAGCCAAGTCGATCCCGCGTTCGATCACCTGCTCGCGCGAAATCGCCGACCCCCTCGCCACGACCGGAATGTTTTCGGTACCAGGAACGGTGCGGCTGTATTCGTCCATGGCGACCAATCGGTGCCCCTGTTCCAATCGTAAAATCGTATCCGTCGCGCTGGTGCACAGGCTCAGCACGCGATCCGGCTCAAGCGGAATATTCACCTCGTGGCCCGTCAGATCGCGGACCATCCGCGTCGAGGACGACGGCCGAGTCGATCGCGGCCCAACCGTGAAGCCGACCCAGCCGATCAGGGCGACAACCCCGATACCCAAGCCGAGCATGATGATACGCCTTATCCACATGACTCAAATCTCAGTCCAGGCATATACTATTCGCCGGTATATCTTGGCCGCTGAAGCAACGTTGAAAGACGGCGAAATCATCCTGATCCACGTCATGGTCTTTATCGAAATCGGCCGGCCGGCAAGCTTCGCCGCCGAGGGAAGAAACACCCGGTCCGGAAGCGCAATTCTGGAAAGCCGTGAAATCCGCCGGGTCCACGTCGCCGTCGCGATCGAAGTCGGCGGTGATCCTATCGTACAATCGGACGATCCGGAAACCGATGAAATTGTATTCCCGAATGGGACTGAATCCGTAACGTTGGTCGGATCGCAGATAGATATCGCTGTTGCTCAGCCAGGAACCGCCGCGTGTCCCGCGATAGCTCGGAGGCAACGTCGCTTCATTCCACTCCCACAAGCTTCCACCCTGGTCATACGTGCCATAAGCGCTGAGCGAATACAAATAGGCGCCCACTTCGTTCAGGTAGTACGGAGCCCCCTGCCCCAATTTGAAGTTGGCTGATCCCGGTGGATCCGTCCGTCCCGGCGGCGCCTCGAAGGCGGGGGCCTGGTCGTTGCGCGTGGGATAAATCCAATAATCGCCGGCCGTGCTCTCGTTCCGGTGATACGCGGCTTTGTACCATTCGTCTTCCGTGGGAATGACGTATCGGGCATCGGATTTGCGCGTAACCGCCAGAAGAGTATCGTTGTCCGTAGCTCCGTTCAGATAATACGAACCATCCTCGGTCGTCGTTAGATTTTGTTCGCCAACCGGTTGGCCGTTGGCGAGCCAATTACAGAAGCGCATGGCGTTGCCATAGGACACATAATTAACCGGCCGGTTGGCGTAATCCGCGACCACGCTGTAGCAATAACTGCCTTCGGAACCGTTCCGCTGAATGTTACAACCTACGTCGGATACCGGGTTGGCCATGTGCGGACAGTAGAGGCCATACGTATCGGTGCGGGCGACGGCGTTCAGGAATTCGACGTATTGGGCGGCGGATACCTCATACTTGCCGATCTGATACAGATATTCCACCGCGCCGAAGCCGGTCGTGCCGTCATTCATTATCCGCATGTCCGGCGCGTTGCCCGCACGGCCAACGTGGACAAATTCCACGCTGGCCAGCCCGGCCGGCATGTTCAATACGTTGGCCCGCGCGACAACGACGGCCGCCAGAATGACGGTCGTCGTTGTCATGCGACGGGTTATTCGAAACGACCGAGTCAAATCCGCGCCTTTCTCTTGCGACCAGCCACCAGTCCACCGAGTACAAGCAGGCCTAACGTCGCGGGTTCGGGAATCGGATGGGCGATTTCCAACAGGCCGATATTGGCCCGTAGATACGTATCACCGGTTCCGCCCAGTTCCGCGCTGTTGACGCTATAGCGAACCGTGGGATTCGCGGCCAGGTAACCGCTCACGTCGAAGGCCAGATTATTAGGCGGGTAATTGATCGCATCTCCCGTGGAGACATCGTTTCCAACCCCCAAGGCCGTGCCGTTGAAGTACAACTGGTCAAGGTTGCTGGTGCCGCTGGCCGTATTGCCGTGGGTGTATCCGGCGTGATAAACCGCCGAATTCACGTTAGTCGTGTTCAGTCCGGAAAGCGTAAGGGAACGTTGATTGGGCGAGCCATAACTGTTGGGCTGACCGCTCCTCATGGTTCCATCCGCCTCGGCCAGATAATAGTCGAGTGTTTGGTCGATACTCGGATCCTGATAAACGGATACCAACGATATGCCGTACATGCGGCCGTCGAATTGGCTTCCCTGCGGGTCGGAGATGGTTACGTTGATGGTATTGGCCGTGCCGTCCGTATGGAGCAGGTCGGCAATGCCGCTGAAACCGATTTGCCAGGCGCCCGCGCCGGAGCCGTATACGCAATTGGCGCCGGCGTTGAATGTCGGGTTGGCATCGTAGGTGGAAATCGCGCTGACGGTTCCCGTATTGCCGAAATCGATGACCGGCAGGGCGGTACCGTTTACCGTTACCGTTGCCCGCGCATTCTTGTAATTGCTGCCTCCCCAGACATCCAGATACAGCCGGGCAAAATGGATGTTCTGACATGCCGGCAGCGTAAAATTCCTGGATACGGGGGTATTCAAGCCCGAGGCTGACCAGGTGGGTATGGTTTGGTAGGATACCGCCGCGTTTTCCAAACCGACCGCTGAATCAACGACCTGGAGATCGTATCCGGAAGCCTGAAACCCTGCCCATGCCGAACCGGACATGAAAGCCATTCCGGCCGCCACGGATACCCAAAGGATAGTCTTGCTACATGGTTTGAACACTTTTCTCTCCTTTCTTACAAAACAGGTGGGTTCCCTCACTGCGAGGCGTCCCATTCCAAACGTCTCGATGTTTTACGTGCCTCCGCGTGTCCGTCGCAGAACACGACGTTAAAACGCCGGTCATGGTGCCGATAGTCCACGTCCGGAATTGGCTCGTAGTACTGGTTGCCTCCTCCACAGTAATACTTGCCCGGTGTGCAGTCCGCGAAAATAATGACACCTTGTGGCCGCTTGATCCGGTCCATCCGTACCCCATACCAAAAACAGAATTCCGGATCGGCGAACCGGAAGGTATTAATGCCATAACTCATGATGATCGTCGGATCCCAGGTTACGGCGATCTGCTTGGAGTCCATCGGGCAGCGATACACCTCCGAATTTTTGGTCAAGAAGGGCTTGATGGCATCCATCCACCGCTTCTCCGCGCTCCAATACGCCCGCGGATACCAGCGATCCCGCTCCGCGTAGTAGTACGCCGCCAGGCCGATCTGGCGCAGGTTGCTTAGGCAAACCGCTCCCCGGGATTGATCCCGCGCCCCCTGCAAGGCGGGCAGCAGGATCGCGAGCAAAACCGCAATGACCGCAACCGTCACCAACACCTCGATAAGGGAAAAACCGAACCGGCGGGCGCGGCTTTCCAAAAAGCGGCCGCCTCCGTTCGGCGCGCGACGGTTTTTACGGTTTGCGATCTTGTTCACGGTGTATCCCATCAGCTTTTCCCGCGGCTTCCCTATCCCGCCGGTATTACGAATTATAGGATCGTAATAATACATGAGCATAACCGGCTTGCGGATGGGTTCAAGGGGGTGGGGCGGGCGAAATGAAAAATAATTGCGGGGCCGGCAAGGGCCTATCGGAGGTCGGCCCCGGTGCTGGCCATGGCCAGTTCGGCGTGCAGGACGCCTTTTTGCTGCCGCAAGCGGTCGGCCAGGTGCTCGATTTCCCGGGCCTTGGCCTTGAGCAGGATGACCTCCGCGCAAAGGTGCTTGTCCAGATGCACGTGGGTGGTGGCCAGCACGGCCCCATGATGATGGTGCTGGAGGTCGATCAGTTTCTCGCTGAGATTGCGGGCATGATGGTCGTAGACCAGGGTGACGGTGCCGACGACCGTTTCGTTGGCCTCCCACTGGCGTTTGACCAGATGGGCCCGGATCAGGTCGCGGACGAACTCGGAGCGGTTTCCATAACCGCTGGCCTGGACCATTTTTTCGAGGCGATCGTAAAGGGGTTTCTCGATGGACAGACTGAGGCGAACGAGTTGTGGCATGGGCGAGATCCTCGAATAGAGTCATGATCGAACAGGTACGCGACGGTACCGGACTATAGCATTAGTATTATATGGCCAAAAGCGTGGTTAAGCACCGTCGGGCTCAAAGTGGCTGGGGACTGGGGGACTGGCCGCGGAATCGCTTATAATGCCGACATGGACGATATCTACCAACTGCCCATCCCCGATTGGGGGCTGCGTTGCCCGCATTGCCGGACCCCGCTGGCCGGCATGCATGGCTATTTTTGTGAGAATTGTCGAAAGGGTTTCGACATCTTGCATCTTTTAGCCGAGCATAAACCCATCGCCCCTGTCGGATTGACCTGTCCCTTTTGCGAATATTCGCTGACCTGCTTGACGCTTAATCGCTGCCCGGAATGCGGCCATCCGTTTTCCGTACGCGTACTTCTTGAAAACCGGGTGCAGTGGGCGAGGGGGCTTCCCGTGAATACGGCCGATTTCAATGACCACCACCTGAAAAAACGCGAACCTTCGTTCACCGGCCACGAGCGCCCCTTGCCGGATTTCGGGTTAGCCTGTTCTGCCTGCGGCGCACCGCTGGCTGACGCGGAAGACGACCGTTGTCCGGCATGTAATCAACCCTTTGATATCCACAATATTGGACAACAGGACGACTGGGTGGACATCAGCCCCTATGTGTCGCCGAGAATGGCACCGGTGGTCCGTACGGTTCTTTACGATGCCAAGGTTCCCTACATCGTCGACAACGTGGGTTTGCATCAAGCGTACGGGGGTATGGTATCGATGGGTACGGGCGCCATCCGGGTGCCCCGTGAGTTTATTCTCGACGCGCTTTATGCGCTTAGTTTTGCTGCCAAACCACCCTCCCTTTATGTCGATCAGGCCTGGTCTTGTCCGAGCTGCGGCCAGCAGGTTCCCGCGGGTTTTGAAATCTGCTGGAACTGCAACGCGGCCTGTCCGGATTTGGGGGATGCGGAAACATGAATACGCCGGCCGATTCGTTGCCTGAACGCCCGGGGCGGCGCGCACTGCGCAAGCGCCTCTGGTTTCGCTTATTGGTGTACGCCGCCGGATTTTACGTTGTCTGGTGTACGGCCTTGTATTTTTACCAGGACCGGCTGGTTTTTCCGGCCGACGCCGCGCCCGCGCCATTGGCCAAGCCGTTCAGTGATGACGCGGTGGTGACAAGCTTGTCTCTACCGGACGGCGGGCAGGTGGAGTCCTGGTTCTTCCCCGCCGCCTCGGCCGGCGTGGATAATCCCCACCCGCTGGTCATATTTTTTCACGGCAACGCCGAATTGATCGATCAGCAGGAGGACATCGTACGCTTGTTTCGTTCCTTCGGTTGCTCGGTCCTGCTGCCGGAATATCGCGGCTACGGACGGGCCGATGGCGTTCCCTCGCAGGCGGGTATTGTCGAGGATTGCGTGCGCTTTTATGACGAAATCGTTAAACGCGCGGATGTAAATACCCGACGGATCATATTTTACGGCCGATCGCTCGGCGGCGGGGTGGCTGCCCAGGTTGCCGCCCACCGAAAGCCCGCGGCCATGATTCTCGAATGTACTTTCGCAAGCGTGGCGTCCATGGCTCGCGCTTACTGGGCCCCCGAATTCCTGGCCAAGCATCCGTTCCGTACCGACCGCGTGTTGCCGGGTTTGGATATTCCCATCCTGATTTTTCACGGCCGGCGCGATACGATCATCCCCGTCGAGCACGGCCGCAGGCTGCATGCGTTGACGCCGCATAGTATTTACGTCGAATACGATTGCGGACATAACGACTTCCCCGGATCGGCCGGAGACGCGGATTATGTCGATCGGTTGCGGGCTTTCCTTGTCGATTCGGGGATCATCGATTGAAAGCGGATATGCTTGTGTTCATGTTCCGTGGGAATCCATAATCCGACCATAACACGGTTGGAGGATAAGGCATGACCTCTGGTTCCGTTCCGTCCATGACCGCCGAGGAGCTTGCTCAAGGATGGCATCCTCTGCGCGTGGGTCGGCGGATCGAGGTCTATGCGGAGGTGTCCAGCACTAACACGGTTGCCCTGGAGGCAGCGGATAAAAGCGACGCCGACGGATTGGTCGTGCTGGCCGACTATCAGACCGGCGGCCGTGGACGTTTGGGGCGATCGTGGCAATCTCCACGGCGGGCCAGTGTCTTGTGCAGCGTATTGCTGTTGATGGATGATCCATCGCCCGCAACGTCCGGCGGACGGCAAGACCGTGCGGCACCTTCGGCGAACGATCCCGGCATCGGCGGTAGATTGACCCTGTTGTCGGCCGTCAGTGTTTGTGCCGCCGTGCGCCAGGCCACCGAAATCACTCCGAGCATCAAATGGCCCAACGATGTGCTGGTGGGTGGCCGTAAAGTGGGCGGTATTTTGATCGAATCGAGGGCCTTGGGCGGTTGCTTGCGGGCCTGGGTGATTGGGATCGGCCTTAATTGTCATCAGCAGGCGGGCCATTTTCCGCCGGAGTTGCGTGAGACGGCCACTTCGCTCGACCTGGCCGCATCGCATCCTATCGATCGGACGGCCGTTGCCCGGGAGTTGCTTCGTGCTTTGGATGCACGGTTGGCTGATCCGGGAAAACCTTCCGACCGGGAACTGCACGATGAATGGAGTCGCTACGCCGAGCCCATCGGCCGGCGTGTACGGCTCCGTTGTGACGGCCGGGAATACGCCGGCCAGACCCTTGCGGTCGAGCCACACGGCGGATTAATCGTCCAATGCGACGGCGGCGTGCGCAAATGGTTCGATCCGTTGCGTACCACCTTGTTATAGTTGTTGGCTCCTCCAGCTTTCCGGCGATACGTTTATTTCGATTCACACGGATTCGCCGGCCTTGGCCTCCCACGCCGCGTTTAGGGCCGACAATTCGGCGCGGAGAAGATCGACTTGCTGGCGCAGCGCTTTTGCCCGCTCGGCGTCGCGATAGATGTTCGGATCGGAAAACTGGTGTTCGACGGCCG
>CAZXSA010000258.1:0-7061 GCA_964642815.1 uncultured Planctomycetales bacterium
AAAGGAACCAATGACGCGGAGGCGCGGTGACCCGGAGAATAAACGAAGATGTTCGATATCGTGACCATTGGTGAAGGCATGTTGCGACTGTCACCGCCGCCGCACGAGCGGTTGCGACGGGCTCGAACACTCGATCTCCACGTCTGCGGCTCGCAGGGCAACGTGGCCTGCAACATGGCTCGGTTGAATTTGAAAGCCGCGTTCGTTACCAAGGTTCCGGATACCGCCCTGGGCCTGCTCATGCGCGATTACTACATGAGTTGTGGCGTGGATCCCGCCCATATCCGGCTGGTACCCGGTTCGCGATTGGGCGTGAACTTTATCGAGTTTGGGGCCACGCCGCGGGCAAGTTCGGCCGTCTATGATCGACGCAACAGCGCTGCCAGTACCATCGCCCCCGGCGATTTTAATTGGGACGAAATCCTCGAGGGCACTCGAATCGCTTATACGGACGGTATCTTTCCCGCCCTGTCGGACAGTTGCCGGGCGGCTGCCGTCGAATTTGTGGAGGCGGCGAAGCGCAAGGGTTGCCTGATCGGCTTTGACGTAAACTACCGCGAACACCTCTGGTCGCCGGCGCAGGCCGCGTCGGTTCTGTCCGATCTGGTGGCCGTGGTGGACATCCTGATCGTCGGCCGGGGCGATGCCGAGACCGTGTTCGGTTGTCACGGTTCCGGCGACCAGATCGCCTGCCAATTGCACAAGCAATTCGGATGTCGGATCGTCGGAGTCACCTTGGGAGAGGTCTACAGTGTTCTGAACGGAACAGTTGATTCCGTCGTTCTGCACGAAGGCGCGCTGTACCGTGGCCGCAAGTATGAGGTGGATGCCGTTGACCGCTTCGGTGCCGGCGATGCCTGGGGCGCCGGTTTGATGTATGCGTATCTTGTGCGGGGTGATCTTCAATATGCGGTCGAGTTTGCAAATGCCATGTGTGCCGTCGATTTCACCATGCCGGGCGACGTTGCCCATGTAACCGTGCGGGAAGTTGAGGCGATCATGAATTCCCGCGATTACCGCGTATCCCGTTGACCGAAAGGAAGGCGTCCATGATGAACGATAATGATCGGAGCCTTAGGGAAATTGTGCTTGAGCAGACGAAAGCCACCGGTATTCTGCCTTGTATTAAGCTCAAGGAGAAGGACGACTTCATTGCCTACGCCCAGGCCATGTACGACGGCGGGGCCCGGGTCATTGAAGTGACCATGACCACGCCGGGAGCCCTGGACGCCATACAAGCCATCTCTTCGCAATTCAAGGGAAAACTGTGGGTGGCGGCGGGTACGGTGCTTGATCCGGTGACCGCGCGCGAGGTGATCCTGCACGGGGGGAGTGTGATCGTGAATCCCGCAGTTATTCCCGACGTGATCGACATCGCGAATCGTTATCTGGTACCCGTCTTTTCGGGTGCCTTCACCGCCACAGAGGTGCTGGCCGCCATGCGGGCCGGCGCTTCCATGGTGAAGATCTTCCCGGCTGAACTGGGCGGACCGAAGTATATGACGAATCTGAGAATGGTTTATCCGCAGGTTCAGCTTATTCCGTCCGGGGGGATCAGCCTGGAGAACGCCGCCGAGTTTATCCGCTGCGGGGCGTGCGCGGTCTCGGGCGCACGCACCTTTATGAACCGCGAAAAAGTCGCGGCCGAAGGGCTCGGCTGGATCACCCGTCAGGTGGCCCGTTATGTCGAGATCATCCGCGACGCAAGGAAAAATCTACCGGAGTTGCCCTGATATGTCCCGATACGTCTGGCTTTCCTATCCACTGGATATCGATGGACCCCGCCCGCCCGCGATCCCCGCGCCGGAGCTGTCGAACCTCTACACGGTGGATAGGGATGGGGCTAGCGTGCAGATCCTGCGGCTGGCGAGCCACACCGGAACGCACCTGGATACCCCTTGTCATGTGGTGGAAGGTGCGGTCCGGATCACCGAGTTTGCTCCGGAGGAATTGATCTTCACGAAACCTCTCGTGATCGATCTGCGCCTGGGCGATGCCGAGATCGTTCAGCCGTCTCATTTGCACGCTTACGCAAAGCCGCTGGGTCATGCCGATATTGCTCTTTTTCGGTTCGGGTACGGCCAGGTGCGGGCGAGCGATCCCGGACGATTCAGCAGCCGATGTCCGGGGTTTGGCCTGGAGTCGGCCCAATGGCTGCGCGAACAATTTCCGCGATTGCGGGCCATGGGTTTGGATGTACCCTCGGTGGCGACCATTGCCCAGCTCGATCGGACCATGCGCTGCCATAATGTGTTGCTTGAGGGCTCGGGTCGGCGGTTTCTGATCATCGAGGAGATGGACCTTGGCAAAGACCTGAGCGGGTTGCGCGAGATCCGCGTGAACCCCTGGCTGGTGAAAAACATGGACAGCGGGCCATGTACGGTGATCGGCGTGATCGATTGAGGTTTCAGGAGGTGTAACGTGCTGGAGGATACGTACGGGCACTCCCCGATCAGAAAGATGTTTGACCTGGCGGACGTCTATGGCGTCGGATACGACGAAGAGCGGGCTTCCCGTAAACCCGTCCGCCTGGGCATCATCGGTGCCGGCGGAGTGACCGTATCCAAGTATCTGCCGGCAATCAAGCGACTTCAGACGATCTGGGAGCCGGTCGAGGTGGTGGCGTTCAGCCGGCGTGACGAACGCGCGGGGCGACAGATCGAGCGAACCTGGGGATGCCGATGGTACAAGGATTATGGCTCAATGCTCGATCGCGAGCAACTTGACGCCGTCATGGTTCTCGGCCCCAACGACCTGCATGCCGAGCATGGCCTGGCCTGTATTGAACGCGGGCTGCCCATTCTGGTTGAGAAGCCCTTTACGCTTTCGCTCGCCGATGGCGAACGGTTGTGCAAACTGGCCGGGCAGCGCGGCGTGCCGGTGATGACCGTCGCCAACAAGCGTTATAGCCCACCATACCGCCGCGCTAAAAGATTCATTGACGAGGGGCCGGTGAACAATCCGGCGATGTTCGCGGCCAAGTTCAACCTCGGCTACGACTACGTGATTCATATGCTTGAAGCGGGAACGATTCACCTGTTCGATATCACCCGTTACCTCATGGGTGACGTTGCCCGCCTGAATGCGATCGGCGTGAACAAGTACCTGCACAACAAGGGCAAGTACCCGTTTGACAGCGCCATGATCAGTTTCGAGTTCACCTCGGGATCGGTCGGCCAGTTATATACCTCTTCTTCAGCGGTAAGCCTCAAACCTTGGGAACGGGTGGAGGTGTATGCCGATAAGGCCTGGCTGGCCGTTGAGGACCAGTACGAACTACGTCTCTATGACAGTGAGGAAGGCCCGGCCAAGTCGTGGCGTCCGGTGGTTCCCAACACCTTGTTGTTCGATGAGGAATTCGGCGGTTTCATGGGGCTGGTGGAGAATTTCCTGCAGGTTGTACGTGGCATCGACAAACCTCTGGTAACCGGCTGGGACGGTTACCGGGCTTACGAGCTTGACGTCGCCACCCTGTTATCCCTGCATCGCGGGCAAACCGTCGCGTTGCCGCTAGACCCTGCCCCGGCCGATGCCGAACGGGCCGAGATCGTCAATTATCGCGACGCATAAGTCATCGCAAAGAATCGGCAAGAGGTTTTCTCGGAAACAGCGTTTTATCGTCCCGGTTCAATCTCTCTGTTGCAATATGAATTCCTCGAACAATCCGTAATCGTGCGTATCGTATTCCCGGCCGGGGGGCGGGATCTGCTTCGGGGCCTGATTCCACATGTTGGCCCAGGCGACGCCCGGCGCGGGATTGTTGTGGTGCGGCCCCAGCGGATTCTTCAACGAGCCGAACACGATCACCTCGATCTGGTTGGTGCCCGGCTGGATCAGCTTGCTTACGTCGCATTCCCAGGGCTGATGAGCGATGTAGCCGGCCACCCGGCCGTTGACGATTACCTTGGCCACCGTGCCGAACCAGCGGCCGAGTTTGACCACGTATGTACCCTTTGATTCGGGCACGTCGAACATGGCCTGATAAACCACCCGATGGCCGTAAAGCCCAAGCCCCTGTTCTTTCCACGACCCTATTTGCAGCTTTTGCTCCGGCACGATCACGAAGCCCTTGTCCGCCGGTTTAAGATCGAAATCACCGATGATGTACGCGGCCTCCAGTTCGTGCCACATGGTCATGGGCGTGGCCTTGATGGTGATCGTATTCTCACCGACCCGAGCCGCGTCACGAATATTCAACCGGTGAAAGGCCTTGTCCAGCCACCACTGCCGCTTATCGACGGTCAGCGGTTGGCCGTTACACGTCACGGTATACAGGTCCGCCCGCTCGATAGCCGCGCTCAGGACCGCGGGCACCTGCCCCTCGATCATAAAATGATAGGTGGCCTCGAATCCGCTGTCGGCCGGGAATTCGCGGGAAATCAACTCATCTTTGAACTGTACCGCCGAGTCCCACGGATTACGGTCAAAGCCATGTTTCTTAAATACAAAGTTTCCCGCCTCGATAATGTAGGCGTTCTTCCTGGTTTCCTCGCCGACCGTCACATCCGCGAAGTCGATAGTGAGCACGTTTGAATCGAGCCGCCGAACAAGTACAGGCTCTCGCGCCCGGATCACTTTGACCGTCGAAGCCGCCGGTTCCGGTTCCGGGGCCATCTCTTCTTTCGACAGAAAAACCAGCAGACTGCCGGCTGGCGGAAGATCGAAAGTGAAACGAACGTCCTTGTTCTTTTTCTCGAAACGCATCGGTTTGATCGCGCCGGTTATCGCGTCCCATTCCTCGACACCGCCGCCTTGTGCCTGAACCGTGCCTTGGCTGTTGGCCTCCAGACTGGTATTGACCAGAAACAGGATTTGCCCGTCGGCCACGTGTCGCCGCTGATGATACAGGATACCTCGATCACCACTCGCCCGTTCGATGAAAAAGGAATCCTTGGATTTGCTCAAAAGCATTTCGCTCAGGCGGTCAACCTCCACGCGCTTCCATCCCGGCTTGCTCGATAGTTCGTTCACCAGATCGGAAACGACGCCATCCACCCGGCTCGGCGGCTCGCCGCAACACCACACCTCGCCACCGGTAGCCATGCATCTGGCCAGCATATCGACGGTCGGACGATTCAGGTTTTCGGTTAAGGGCGGAATAACCACCGTCCCGTAGTAACGTTTTTCGATGATGAAACCACTCCAGGATGAGAACATGATCTTTTTTTCATCCTGACGGGCGACAATGTCCTCGCAACCGATGTCGTATTCCACTTGGTTTTGGGCCAGCGTGGTTACCAACTTTTGAAAAACCTTGCCCATTTCCATCGCCGGCGGATCGGGTTCCCGAAACGAACTATACATCCATGCCGTGCTGGTTGGCTCGAGTATCAGGATGGGATTGATTTCCTGTCCGTGGGCCAAGGCGGCCGACAGCCGGGCGAAGTAGTTTGCCGAGACGTGATAAGCTTCCCACCACGGCTCATGGTAGGAAAAGCTTTGCGGATAGTCCCGCTTACGGGCTCCCCGGATGGTGCTGAACGCCAGGTGCTGATTGAGGGTGTTCACCCCGAGAGCGTACATCCAGTCGCCGATACGCTTCATGTCCTCGAACCGCAGATCCCAGCCGGCCGCCCCGTAGGCCTCGCACAAGGTTCGTCGCCGGCCCAGTTGGTTCGCCACGCTGCCCAGCTCGCGCACCGCCCGCACGTTACCGAATTGGGCCTGCGGGCTTTCGTCGTCGTACTGGTTGCACAGAATGTCGATGCCCGGTCGATGCTGCCAGGCGGACAGGGCCATCGCATCGGAGGCAAACGAGCAGGCCGGCCACTCGTGCTCCCAGTAATGGCCGGTGAATTCCAGGCCGTGCTTTTCGCAATACGCATAATACGGCTCGGCCCATCGTTCGATATACAGATCGTTGAGGATTTGCCGATAGTTGTGTCGGATCCGCCGGTAGTCGCCCACCTGGCGATCCAGGCAGGGCAAATGGTCGGTCAGCCGATAACCCCACCGTTTCTCGAAACGCTCGAAAAGATCGTCCGTCCAGGGGAAACTGCGGCCGCCCAGAACGCGGATATTGGGTTCATCCGTAAACGAGCCCGGAACCCGCTTGCCGAATTCCTCGCCGAACTCTTTTCGGTAAGCCTCCAGCGTGACCTCCAGGAATTTCTCGGTCACGCCCGGCCGCATGAGATCGACGTACCATCGGCCGGCCGTCCATCGGTTGGCGTCAGCCCAAACCCGCGTGACCAAGAGATAGCGTTCGGAAGGTGGCGTCTGTCCCGATCGAACCTTGGCCGATATGTCCTCGTATTGCCCGTCGGCGAGGGTGTAAACCGCGATGGTATCTTCCGTCCAGGTCGGGGGTTCTTTTATTTCGGTCATGACCAGGGCCTTGCCCCTTGATTCCGGCATGGTTTCCGGCACCCACCCGCCCGCGAAACCCGATGGATATGAATTCTCGTCGTAGATCCAGACATCCATATCCAGTTTTGCCGCTTCCGCCAGGGTCAGCTTCCAAAGCTCCATCCATCGCTCCGACAAGTAGGGTGTCATCAATCCCGGCCGCGGGTGAACAAACACGCACATAACCTTCTGTGCGGCGAAGTCCCGCAAGGCCTGCACGATCTGCTCCTCGGTCTGCCAGTCGTTCCATACCCACAGCGGGCCGGAGCTATACTGCCTTGGCGGATTGGCGAAAATAGCCTTGATATCGGCGGAAGTGTCTCCGCGAGCCGGTTCCGACGCCCCCCATGCCGCGCCGAAGCAGAGTGCAACAAGGGCGGCCGAAATCGTCCACATGTTCCCGCCGGATACGTTTCTACTTCTGTTCGCGGATTTGGTCATGAGCGTTCTCCCATGCAACAAGAGCCAAGTACGGAATGGTCCCTATTTGACCGTTTCAGACGATTCGCTTTTTCGCAACCGGCCGAAACCCAGGCGACGCGGCTGCGTAGGCAACTGGGCGATATTGAGCACATAATGCGTTACCGGAATACCCAGCAGCATGCCCCAGATGCCGAACAGTTTGTGAGCCACCAGCAGGATAATCAGGACAATGACCGGATTCAAATGAAACCGGGCGGCGTAGATGCGCGGATTGAAAACGTACGCCTCCA
>CAZXSA010000259.1:0-6983 GCA_964642815.1 uncultured Planctomycetales bacterium
GTAAAAAGCTTCGCGAAATGCTGGCCGCCGTCGAGCCGGCCGCCTTTCACGTCCGCTCCCTCAACGCCTGCAATTTGTTGGTCGCCACCGAGGAATATAAGCAGGCCGAGGTCATCATGGTGTTTCTTTCCCTGCACACCGAGGTCAACACCGGCCCGTTGGTCCATCATGCCTGGCGGGACCATAAGCGTGTATTGGCGCCCAAGGTGAGTTGGGAACAGCGGCGGATGCTGCCCATCGAAATACAGTCCCTTTCCGATGACGAACTGACCGAATCGCAATTTGGTATCCGCGAGCCGGCCCAGGGCATCCCGTTTCCCATTGAAAATATCGATCTGGTTATCGTGCCCGGTTTGGGATACGACCTACGGGGCAACCGTATCGGTCGGGGCCGGGGGTTCTACGATCATTTCCTCTCCCATCCGGACTGGCACGGCGTTGCCTGCGGGTTGGCCCTGGCCGAGCAGGTCGTCGATGAGGTTCCGGTGGTTGAAACAGATCAGAAAGTCGACATGCTGGTCACCGATCAGCAGGTCTATCGTTTTCGTATAGGAAACGATTCCGGTGCCATGTAGTTATGGGGTTGGACTTATTCTTTCGCCGCGGTGTATCAGCCTGAACGTAACCCCAGGAAAACTCAATCTCGGTGAGTAGGAAATTCGTCATTTACCAGCCTGAGGGATTTCCGCCGTTTTTATGCCCCATAAAACTGTCAGCAATATTGCATTAAATGAGTAAATACGTTTATGCATTATATTCCGTTTTTAATGTTGCGGAGGCTCAAGCTGGCCAGTATTATGTCTCTTCGTGAGCATAGGCACAGGGAACCGTTTATCTTTAGCGGCCGGTCATCGTTAACGGAAAACGAAACGATCCAAATCTTGATACCGCGCAAGATACGTGTCCTTGAAGGTCGAACCGTCTCTTCGTTCAACGTTTGGTGAACGCGCGATCAGATGGTGGCGGCCGCTGTTTCGTATGAGTCTTTCGAGAAAACGAAAGAGAGGTGCCTATGCGATAATCATCCTTTGAGCACGTTCGAGTCAAGAAACAAATCAAGTCGGTTAACACAGTGAGCGTAGTCTCGAAAGAGATGCCATTTCAAATTCGTCATTATTTTGTTGAGAGGTAAAACCATGAACGGAATGAAGCACGGAATCAGTCATAGGATTTTGGTTTTTATTGGTTGTCTGACATTGGGTTGGACAAACGGTGTTCATGCCCTGAACGTCTATCGCATCAATATTACCGCCAACCAGTACCCTGAGGCGGATGCCAATCAACAAGCTCTATTGGTAATGATCCAGGCCCTGCAGGGTATCGTGAACCGCAACTGTACCGACAAAATCTGGTATCAGTGGCAGACCAACACCCTCTTTCAAAACTGGATTGACAACTACTACGGGGTCGACTTCAATGATACTTACGCCAACAATCCCTGGGGTCTGTTTAATCATTTTAAAACTTCCGCCGGGATCAGCCAGTATATCGTCTACGATCTGTACCAGAGTTCCCAGAACGTCGCCCGCAGTCTGGCCGGTGTATTTAACGCCATCCCCGTGACCGCGGCCTGGGTTGCCACCGCCCAATCCTACGGGTTGACCCAGGCTCTCGACGTTCGCGGGCAGAACGAATTGTGGATGTACAACAACTATTGGAACCAGTTCAACAAGCATGGTCTCATCGAGCAGTACGATGGTTCGGGAGCGGCTACCCAGCAGTTTCTCGGTGACTGGGCCACGTATCGCAAATATTTGATGTATTACGACGGTAACGGATCGTCCACTTTCCGGCAGACGATCAACACCGCGGCCAACGATAATGCTCTGAACTGGGGCTGGGGCATGGACGAGTTCGCCTGGGTGAAGCATTGCAGCCAGAAGAAAACCATCCCCGTGGTGGCCAATTACAGCGAGAATTTGTCTCTATTATGCCAACTTGGTAGCAAGCGGGCGGTTCAGAATCCCGCCGTTCACGCTTTGCCGACCCTGACGCCCCAGGCCGGCAAACACTACGTTGCCATCGTTATGTCCGATGGTGACAACATCCAATGGCTTCAGCGTAATTTCCCTTGCTCCGATTGGTGGGGCAACAGCAACCGCGGAAATTTCAAGATGAACTGGGAGATGAACCCCGCCTGTCTCGACGCCTGTCCCCCGGTGATCCAGTATTATTACAGCACGGCCACCACCAACGATTTCTTTGTCGATAGCCCGTCGGGGACAAGTTATGTGTATCCGCGGTATTATGCCGACAAGGATGGTTTCGTGGCCAAAATGAACAATTTTATCCGTGAAGCCGATCTGCACGTCGTCTCGGTGCTGGATTACGGAACCGATAAATCCTATTGCGACAAATGGGCCCAGTCCGAGGAATGCCTTGGGGTTATCTATAAACAATATGATAACTATTACAAGGGAGCATCCGGTATCCGTTGGGTCAGCGGAAAACCGATCAAGGGTTACGATTTTGTGATGTGGGAAAATTCAGGGGACCCTGATACCGCCGCGGAAATCGCCGCCGCCATCAACGCCCGGCCGACGAGCCCGACGACCGACCAGAATTCGTATTCACTGGTGAACATCCATGCCTGGTCCTATTATGGCGGCTTGGTCATGAATAATGTCGCTCTGCTGGTCAGTTATTTGGACAGCGATGTCCAATTGGTCACCGCCGAGGAAATGATGATCATGTTGCGTAACCAGTTCGGCACGCCGGTGACCACTTCGGAAACGACCTGGACCTATCAGGCCGAGTCCGTCTATCACAACATCGGCCGCGCCGACAGCGACGGATGGAGCGCCAATGTCGCTCAGGACGCCGCCGGATATATGACCCACGGCATCGGTTTGAATGCCATCAGCGGTTCATCACGGGCCTATTTCGAGTTGATGATCGACGTGCTCAATGCCAGTAACGACAAGGTGGCCACTTGTGAGGTTTGGAATACGACCACCGCGACCAGAGTCGCGTACAAGGACATTTATCGCTGGAACTTCTCCAGCGATTTCATGTATAAGGAGTTTCGCGTCGATTTTACCGCCACCGCCGGTCAGACCTACGATTTCCGGGTGTACTGGTGGGATACCTCCTACGTCCGACAGGATTATGTCCGCGTGGTGGGTACGGCCGTCTCATCCGGCCAGACCATCGCCACGTATGAAGGTAATGCCGGTTTTTACCATCTGACCGGCACAGCCCTCGGTACGGATTGGCGCGTCACCGTGGCTAACAACTATAATACGTTCATGGCTTATGGACCCTACACGACAGTATTGCCGGCCGGCGCCTTGAAGGCCAGGTTCTGGTTGCGGGTGGATAACAACACGTATGACGATGCGAACATCTGCCAAATCGATGTTTACGACGCCACCGCCCAACAGTATCTGGTTCAGCCGGTTACCATCAGCCGGTACGATTTTAACCAGGCCGGCACTTATCAGGCCTTCGATCTGAATTTCACCAATCCAGGCGGCGGGCACCAGTTGGAGTTCCGCACATTTTACATCTGGTACGCACAGCTCGATTTGGATAAAGTTGAGATCATTCAATGATCGACTTGGTTTAAGTCATTGGCCTGTTTGATATACCTGAAACCCACACGCCGGATGATTCGGAAACAACCCGGATCATCCGGCGTGTATGATTATCCCCCTCGTTATCATCCGAGAATGTCCGGTCAGTGGGCATCCTACGGCGTTTCTTGCATTAACCGGTAAAACGATTATCCTTAACTCATGGCGCAAATGTCCGCCTGCATACTGAGCATGTGAAAAAAGTACAAATTCTAGAAGTCGGGACAGGCAAGGAGTAGGCAAATGGCCCGTCGGCGGATTCGTACCCGGACTTGGATGGCCGCAATGATCGTTACCGCTGGAATTGTTCTGGCGGGAGTGGTTTTGCTGGGGCCGGAGGGCAAATTCTCATCGCTCACGGCCAAAGTGTCGTATTTGCAGTGTAAAGCAGATACACCGGGTGCTCAGCCCGCATTGAGCAGGTTATCGGACGATAAAGCGGAACAGCCGGTCGTGCCGGAGCCGGTTCCGGCGATCGTGCAGAATACGAATCCGGTGGTGGTTCCCGAACCCACGACCCAGCCTTCGATTGAGCCCGTGGTCAACGCGGCCACGCAGCCCTCGACGGCGTTTGCTCAGGACGCCCAGCAAGCCCGTGATGAAATGCAGGCGGGCCTGGCCGCCAAAAACGCCGGAAACCTGCTTGACGCTCGCGCGCGTTTGAATAAGGCTTTGCATAGTGGTTTGCCCCGGGAGCAGGCGGATATTGTCCGGCGCGAACTGGGCGAACTGGCCGAGAAGACTGTTTTTTCGTTCGGCGTCGTCGACGGTGATACCTTGGCCGAGCGTTATATCGTCCGATCCGGTGATAATCTGGCCCTGATTGCCCAGCGTTATAAACTTACCGACGATCTGCTGGCGAACATCAACCGGATTCCGAACAAGAATCTGATCCGCGAAGGCATGCGGCTCAAGGTGCTTCGCGGCCCGTTCAACGTGTCCATTGACAAATCGGAACATGCGTTGCACGTGTATTTGCAGGATGTATACGTCTGGTCCGCTCGGGTCGCGTTGGGGGCCAATGGCAGCACGCCGACGGGGGTATGGCGGGTGACCGTACGCCAGAAGGATCCGCAATGGGTCGATCCGCGGACCGGCCAACGCTGGCACCCGAACGATCCGACGAACCCGATCGGCGATTACTGGATCGGACTGGAAGGAATAAAGGGTGATGCGGTAGGCCAGAGCGGTTACGGCATTCACGGCACGATCGAGCCGGAGACCATCGGGCAGGACGTATCGCTCGGCTGCGTCCGTTTAGCGGACGCCGATATCGAGAGGGTTTTCACCTTGCTCGTACCGGACTATTCGTACGTGACTATCCATGATTGAAAGGGCAAGCGGCGGTGTGCGAGGACGAGCAAACCACGATTCGGGACTTGCGCCACTGCGTCGCGAACTTTATTCGCGAGCGGGATTGGGAGCAGTTTCACGATCCGAAGAACCTGGCCATGGCCATCGCCACCGAGGCGGCCGAGTTGATGGAGCATTTCCGTTGGGTGAAAAACGACGATGCCCTGGCCTTGCTCGCCGACCCACTCAAGCGAACCGAGGTCGCCGATGAGGTAGCCGATATCCTGGCCTTCCTCCTTTCCTTCGCCAACGCCGCCGATATCGATCTGAGCACCGCCCTGCGCGCCAAAATGGAGAAGAACACCCGCAAATACCCCGCCGACGAATACAAGGGTCGTTATTGAAAGGCAAGACCCGCGGACGCTGCCGAGCGATCCGGCCGCTTGGGTTTCTCCGACGATCGCGCCGGACTCATCGCATACTCGGAACAGTCCAATGGGATGTATTTGCAATACTATGTGGTAGCGCATACAGGGGGCCGATTGCCCGGCTATTCAGTCCGATACTGCTTTTGTTTCGGTGACAACTCCCAGTCAAGAAACTCCACCTCGTCATAGGGGACCGGCTCATTGGAGAGTATGATGGCGGCGCGCAACCCGTCAGTGAAATATGGATCTCCACCCAGGTTGTAACGCGGGGCGGACGGGTCCGCCGCGCCCACGCCACGAACCAGGCCTAATTGGGCGACTCTCTGGACATTCAGAAAGTTTTGAATCAGATACCAGCGATCATTGTCCACGTCGGGATCGATAACATGGGTCATGATAAAACCTTCCCTCAGAGTGAACTTCACTCCGATATCCCTGCTGATCTGGCCGATCCAGACGGGTTTGCCCTGGTATGTCTTGGGAGTCAACCAGAGGCGAAGATGGTTACGCTCAAAAACGCTCTCCCGGGCTTTCTGAAAAGCCGCGTCCTGGCACCGCCCAAAGACATACAGCGGGCTGACCGGAGCATAACGGTACTTTTTTCCGAATAGAAAGGAATTTGCCGTCCTCAACGCCGACCGGGTGTAGAGCATTTCGGTTTCGTCCCAGCCGCTCTGAATCAACGCCGCGAGTACATCCTCGCCATGCCCGACAAGCACAAGGTTCAAGGGGTCACCCTGGTTTGTTCCGCGTTTGTTCGTCGTACAGCAGGGTAGTGCTTCCAGGGTCTCGCGCAGCCCCTTCTCGTCGAGCGTCTCGAAGTCGTCCGCTCCGTACAATGCCTCATGGTCTACTTTCTGAAAGTCGACCCGCATATCCGGTATCGGCACGATGAACGCGAACGTCTTGTACGTTTTGGAGCCCGCAAGGGTAATGTTGACATGCTTGATGCCCTCATCCAGATTGGTATAGACGAACCCGGAGATCGTCGCTCCGGGAGGGATGTAATCCTCGAAACTCAATGCCTGGAAATGAAGCGTCAGATCATGATTCACCTTGCCGCCCAGCGGTAGCCGGCACTTGAAAGCCGCCTCGCACGGCGAATAGTAGGTCGGATCGAGGTGACTTGGAAAAAACCAGTACGGGACCGTGTCCTTGTTTTGGATTTCCAGCCAGACCGGCTGGATCATTTTTCCGGACAAATCCGCGCCGAACAGCTTCCTGTTTTCCTGGGAAGTCGGGACGGCCACCGTGACTGTAACCAAACCCTGTTCCTGGGTTTGGGCACGCTCCCGGAAAGGAACTTCGTCGAGGGGCATGGGGCGAAGAGCAACGCAACCTGTCGTAGTCGTCACCGCCAGAACGCAGATTCCCGCGGTGCTCCAGATCACGAACCGGGTCGAAGGTTTTGTACTAACCATACCGTCAGAACCTCATTTGAACCGGAGAACCCAGCAAGGTATTTGCTTGTTCTATCGGATAGTGGGCACGCAGGATTGCAGGAAACCGGAGCTGAACCACTTGGAGGAAAGGCTGTTTATTGATTCTTGCGGGCGGCCGGAATGGCGCAGTAGGTAAAAGTAGAGTAGGAGACCGTCCCGATTTGCATCGGGACTCTGTTCGCTGCTGGCGAACGGAGAGGGCGGGATTCGAACCCGCGGTACAGACAAGCCGTACACAGCCTTTC
>CAZXSA010000260.1:0-6966 GCA_964642815.1 uncultured Planctomycetales bacterium
GTTTTCAATCTGATGTATGTGGCCGTCGGCACCGGCAAATTCGCCGAGGAGTTCCTCCCCTTCGCCCGCTGGCAGTCGGTCCTGATCGTATTTGGCGTGGTCGGTGTCTATGTCACGCTCGGCGGCTTTTTCGGCGTGATTATCACTGACATGTTTCAGACCCTGTTGATTGCGGTGGGGGCGGTAGTCCTGACCGTCCTGGCCTTCCAGGCCGGGCAGGGTATTGACCTGCCTGCTCTCAAGCCGGCGGAATGGAGTTCGCTGGCCCCCACGTGGGGCTTGTGGGACGGATATCGCGAAACTGTGCCGGAAACCTATCAGCATTATGGTGCTTTGGGTCCGTTATTGACGGCGGGTTTTCTCTGGATGATTTTCCGTATTCTGGCCGGGCCGAACGTGTGGGATTTTCAGTTCTTCCTGACCACCCGCAGCGCCCGGCAGGCGTCGCTGGCCGCCGGCCTGTGGACCGTCGGCTATACGCTACGCTGGTTCATCGCCCTGGCCTGTCTGATGCTCGGGTTGAGTTATTGTACCGAGCAACCGATATTCGACGGCGAAAAAATCATGCCCCTGGTAATCAAAAACATGCCGGTCGGCATGCAGGGGATTTTTTTGGCCGTTTTGCTGGCCGCCCTGATGTCCACGCTCAGCGCGATGATCAACGTGACCAGCTCGGTCATCCTGAACGATTTTCTGAAACGATATTGGGCTCGCGGGAAAACCGAGAAGCAACTGGTCCGCTGGGGCCAGGTGGCTTCCCTCGGGGTCATCCTGCTGGGTTACGCTCTCAGCCTGAAATACAAGAACGTGGTCGATGCCTGGGAAGCGATGCTCTTCAGCGTGGTCACGATGATCCTGGTGCCGGCCACTTTCCGCTGGCACTGGTGGCGGTTCAGTGCCCGGGCCTTCGTGGGCAGCATGTTTTCGACGTTTTTAGTGATCGCCTGTCAAAAAGCATTTTTCGGCTACTGGTCGATGAGTCGGACCCTGGCCGTCGATGTTTCTCTAAGTCTGTTGCTCAGCCTTGTTTGGGGATGGCTTACGAAGCCGACGGACATGGACATCCTGGTACGCTTTTACGCGAAGGTACGGCCGTTCGGTCGCTGGGGACCGGTGCGGGCGGAAGCCGTCCGGCGCGGCCTTGTTCCGCGAGGCGACAAGATGCCCATGATCGACGCGGCCAACGGCGTCATCACGATCTTTTTCCAGATTTCGCTGGCCCTGATTCCCTGCTATATTTTCCTGAAAAACTGGTCGCGTGTAACCCTGTGGAGCGGAGTGTTTGTCGTTCTGGCGATTATTCTCTATTTCACCTGGTATCGTAACCTACCCGCTGAGAACGAAGTTTAACAAACAAGAGGTATACACAAAACGCTTATGAAGAAACCGACGATTCATTTAATCTGTAACGCGCATCTGGACCCGGTATGGCAATGGTCCTGGGAGGAGGGCTGTGGCGAGGCCTTGTCCACCTTCGCGACGGCCGTGGACATTCTCCACGAAAACTCCGAGCTGATTTTCAATCACAACGAGGCGGTGCTTTACCAGTGGATTCGCGAATACGATCCGGCGATGTTCCGGGAGATTCAGGCCCTCGTCGCCGCCGGCCGGTGGTGCATCAGCGGGGGTTGGTTCATTCAGCCGGACGTGAACATGCCCGACACCGAATCGCTGATCCGGCACATCGTCATGGGCCGGCGATTCTTTCGCGAGCATTTCGGCGTTGATCCGAAGGTGGCTTATAATTTCGATTCCTTCGGACATAGCGGCGGGTTACCGCAATTGCTCGCCCGTACCGGATACCGCATGTATATCCACATGCGCCCACATCAGGATTTGCTGCCGTTGCCCTCGGATCTTTACTGGTGGCACGGCGTCGATGGCTCGAAAATCCTCGCCTTGCGTATCGTTACCGGCTACTACCATACCGAACGCGACAATATTGAGCAGCGCTTGAGCGAGGGTGTCGAACTGGCCTTGCGTATGAACCGGGATGTTCCGGTTTTCTGGGGGTTGGGCGATCATGGCGGCGGCCCGACCCGCGAGGATTTGCGGCGCATCGAGGATTATCGCCGGCGCGAAACCCGCGTCGAGATCATACATAGTACGACCGAGCGACTTTATGAAGCGTTGCAATCGGCGGCCGCCAATGCGCCCGTCATCGAGGGCGATCTGCAACGCATCTTCACCGGCTGCTATACATCGCTGGCTCGCGTCAAACGCCAGGCGGTCAGGAGTCTCGGCCAGATCGTGCAGACCGAGGCATTGCGGGCGGCCTCCTGGTGGCAACTTGGTCAGCCATATCCCGCGGAGCAGCTGGCCGACGCCTGGCGAGATCATCTGTTCAATGATTTTCACGATATTTTGCCGGGATCCTGCGTCGAACCCGCCGAACAGGATGCCTTGAAAATCTACGGGCGTGTCGAGGAATCCGTCCGTCGTCTGCGCCTCGGCGCGGCGGTCGCCTTCAATGCCGGCCGACGGGAAATCTGCCACGTGCCGATGACCGTGCTGAACAGCAATCCTGCCTGCCGACAGGTTCCGGTGGAAGCCGAATGCATGCTCGATCTTCGCCCGAAGTGGACGGGTAAATGGTATATGCGGTTGTTCACGTTGGATGGCGAGGAAATTCCCTGTCAGGAGGAAAGGGCGGAGCCTCTGCAACCCTACAACGGCTGGCGGCGCAAGATGGTCTTCATGGCCGACCTACCAGCGGTTGGCGTCCAACACTACAAGATTGAAATCGCCGAGGGCGATCGTCAATCGGTATCCACGCCGGCTTGCTTGCGGCATACCTTGGATCCGGTCAGTGGACTGGTGGCGAGCCTGGATGCCGGCGAGGGACGCGAATGTCTGCGCGGGCCGATGCTTCAACCCCTGGTGGCGAACGACCCGGCCGACTCCTGGGGCTCGGACCAGATGAGTTATCGTGAAATCGTCGGTCGCTTTGCCTGCGTGCCGGGCAGCGTAATCGTCCTCGAACAAGGTCCGATCCGCACCATCACCGAATCAGTCCACCAGTTTAATCATAGCCGAATCGTGCTCCACGCCATCGCCTACGCGCATTGGCCGGTGCTGGAGTTTCGGCTGCGTATCAACTGGCTGGAACAGCGTCGCCGGCTAAAGCTGGCGATTCCCACGGTCTTCAATAAGGATTGCATCCGCTGCGAGGTGCCAGGCGGGGCTATCGATCGCCCCGCCGATGGGCAGGAACACGTACATCGCCGATGGCTTCTTGTATCCGATTCGATGCAGGGCAAACTCACCGCTCTGGCGGTGGTGCATAATGGATTGCATGGCTTTGATTTTCAGGACGGCGAGATCAGGCTTTCGGCGTTACGTTCGGCGGCCTACTGTCATACGGCCGAGTTCAAGATCGACGAGCCGCCGGCCCGGAAATTCATGGACCAGGGTGTACACGAGATTCGGCTTCTGGTCACTGCCGGCGAGGCTAAGGATATACAGACCAGGGTTACCGGCTTGGCCGACTGGCTTACCATGCCCCCGGCGACTTACGCTCACTTGCCCATTGGTCGTGACACCTCGGCCCCGGCCACCGATACCCGCTCGCTGATCGCCTGTCGGCCGGAGAATATCAGGCTGTTGGCGTGCAAGTGTTCCGCCGACGGGCGGGCGTTGATAGTCCGCTTGCAGGAAGTCTCGGGTTGGCCGACCGAGGCCCATGTTCAGCTTGCTGGGGGCCAGGGACCAGAACCATTGGTCTTCAATGAATACGAAATAAAAACATTAAGGCTTGATCGCGTCGGTGGCTGCCGTGAAGTGGACTGGATCAGCGAGGAATAGAAAACATGCCACCTTTACTCGGTTTTGACGAACGGAAGAGCATCGCCGATTGGTCTCATGGCCCATGAATCGCGACAGGGGCGATTACGTGACGTGAAAAAGGGTGAAAAAACCGCCCATACCCCCCTTGCATGGTCGGAGCGTTCGGGCTATATTGTGGGGCTGACAAAAGAGAAAGTGAGGACGATGTTTGGGTAGGTGGCCGATGGGCAAATCGGCCCGTGTGTAGGGCTCGTAAGACGAGGTTGGCGGACAATATGGTGGTAATGGCGGAAAAAAAGCGGCAGATCATCGATGAGTATCGGCAGCACGAGAAGGACACCGGCTCGCCCGAGGTACAGATTGCTCTGCTAACCAGTCGTATTGTCGAACTGACCGAGCACCTTAAGACCCACAAGAAGGATCACGCTTCGCGGCGGGGGCTGCTGCAGTTGGTCGGCCAGCGTTCCAGCCTGTTGAAGTACCTGAATGCGATTGACCATGATCGCTATCAGAAGGTGATTGCCCGTCTCGGGTTGCGCAAGTAACCGAACGGACGGACCGATCCGATTCCCCCCCAGTCTCCCCAACCCGCATACCTCCTCGAAACGTGTGTGCATGATCATGTGTTGCGCGGAAAGTGTGTTCCTTGAATGATGCCGCCCGCGAGCGGACCAAGGCCGTTTTCCCGCTGAGTTTAAGTGCTTTTATTGCAGAGGTTAAACAAGCAGTTATGGAAGTCACGAAAGTTGAATGTCAAGTCGGGGGGCGCACGCTCATTCTGGAAACGGGGAAAATCGCCAAGCAGGCCAGCGGCGCGGTCATGGCCTATTACGGTGAAAGCGTCGTGCTGGGAACGGCCGTGCGGGCCGAGCCGCGGGAGGGGATCGATTTCTTCCCCCTGACCGTGGATTACCGGGAAAAGGCTTATTCGGCGGGCAAGTTCCCCGGTGGATTTTTCAAGCGCGAGGGGCGGCCTACCGAAAAAGAAATTCTTACCATGCGGATGATCGATCGGCCGATGCGCCCGCTGTTTCCCGAAGGCTTCAATGATGAGATTCAGATTCAGACTTTCGTCCTGGCCGCCGATCCGCTGTTCGACGCCGACATTCTGGCCATCAATGCTTCCTCCGCCGCCCTGAGTCTGAGTTCCGCGCCGTTCGAGGGGCCGATCGCGGCCGTGCGCGTGGGGCGGGTGGATGGCAAGCTGATTATCAATCCCACCTACGAGGAGCTGGAAATCTCCGAACTGGACATGATCCTGGCCGGCCACAAGGACGGCGTGAACATGATCGAGGTTGGGGCCCGCGAGGTCAGCGAGGAAGTAATGGCCGAAGCCATCGCCGTCGGCATGGAATCGATTCATACCATCCTGAAGACCATCGATGAGTTGCGAGCCAAGGCCGGTCAGCCGCGCGAATGGACCCCGCCAGCACCGAACGACGAGCTTAAACGAAAAGTGCACGAGCTGGCCCATGACGAGCTGGTTCGCCGGCGGCAGATTGTGGGGAAGCAGGAGCGCCAGGCGGCCATCAAGGAACTCTACGAGCAGGTATTGGAACAGCTTTCTCCGAAAGACGCCGAAAATCCACCCTTCGAGCGGAACACGGTCAACAATGTTATTCATGAACTGGAAGAGAAAGTATTTACCCAGCAGTTATTGAGCACCGGCAAGCGAACGGATGGCCGGGGACCGAACGATTTGCGGAACATCTCCGGAGAAGTTGCTTTCCTGCCTCGTACGCACGGATCGGCCTTGTTCACCCGCGGAGAAACACAGGCGTTAGTGGTCGCCACCCTCGGCACCATGCGCGATGAGCAGATCATCGACGGGCTGGCCGAGGAGTACAGCAAGAAGTTCATGCTGCACTACAACTTCCCGCCTTTCTGCGTGGGCGAGGCTCGGCGGATCATGGGACCGGGCCGACGGGAAATCGGACACGGGGCCTTGGCCGAGCGTTCCCTGGCTTCCGTCCTACCCTGTGCGGACGATTTTCCCTACACCATTCGCCTGGTCAGCGAGATCACGGAATCCAACGGTTCCAGCTCGATGGCCTCGGTTTGTGGCGGCACGCTGGCCCTGATGGACGCCGGGGTTCCCATATCGCAGCCGGTGGCGGGTATTTCGATCGGCAGTGTCCACGACGAAAATCAGCGTATCCTGCTGACCGACATCCTGGGCGAGGAAGACCACTTTGGCGACATGGATTTCAAGGTTGCCGGTACCCAGCGGGGGATCACCGGTGTCCAATTGGACCTTAAGGAACGAGTCATCGCCCAGGAGACCATTATCAAAGTTCTGGCCCAAGCCAAGGAGGCCCGGCTGGAGATTTTGCGGAAGATGCTGACGGTTCTGAAACGGCCAAGGGCCGATATCAGTAAATATGCTCCACGCATATTGACGATTAAGATAAATCCGGAGAAAATCGGGGCGGTGATCGGGCCGGGCGGCAAGGGTATTCGAGCCCTTGAGGCCGATACCGGAGCCAAGATTGATATCCAGGATGACGGTACGGTCATGATCGCCTGTATTGACATGGACGGGGCCAACCGGGCCCGGGACATCATCGAACAGATCTCCGAAGGAGCCAAGGTCGGGAAGATATATAACGGTAAAGTCGTTAGTATCAAGGACTTCGGCGCATTTATCGAGATCGGTCCGGGCATCGAGGGACTCTGCCATATCAGCGAATTGTCGGATAGCTATGTTCGCTCGGTAAACGAGGTGTGTAAACTCGGTGATTTTCTGGAGGTCAAAGTGATTTTGATCGATGACCAGGGCCGAGTTAAACTTAGCCGAAAGGCCGCCATCGTAGAGAAGGCCAAGCAGAAAAACTGAAAAACGGCACCGGTAAAAAACCATTTTCGGTCAGCTAATTATTGCGTAGCTGAAATAGTTTCTGGCTGCGCATTGTATAAAACCCAATAGTCACGTCAGAATGGATATGACGGCCGTGGTGTGTTGTGCGGGCTGACGACACCCGGACGTTTGGGTTCACGTTATGAGCCGCATTTACAAATCGTCAGCCTTCTGTTCGCCGGAGGCGGTGCCATGGTCACCGGCAAAGTCAAATGGTTTGACCGGAAAAAGGGTTTCGGGTTTATCACGGGAGCCGAGGAGGGTAAGGACATCTTTGTCCATTACACCAGCATCGAGGGCGAGGGCTTCCGTAGCCTCAAGGA
>CAZXSA010000261.1:0-6917 GCA_964642815.1 uncultured Planctomycetales bacterium
GCTGACGCAGCCGGGCGGCGATGCTCCCACCCAGGAACACCACGGAGAACAGCAATAAGCTCAGGGACATGGTAAACATGGTTACGACCAACGGGTTCTTGTAGTTGACCACGCCCATGACCCGGCCGACGACCTCCACGTGCGGGATCAGGCCGGCGTATTCCGACCAGGCTACCCAGTTCAGCAGAACAGTCCCGAAGACCGCGTGGGCGTAGGCGTTCCGGGTGGAGAGCAACTCGCTGGCGATGATCATCGGGCAGATAAAGAAGATCATGAAATGGTTTTCAACGCCGCCGGTCAGGTGCATGAGGACCGTCAGGGTCAGCAGGTCGCAGATGATCTGCCCGTTGGCGCAGCCGATAAGAAAACGTCGGCTGATTCGCTTGCGCCGATAGGCGTCGGTGACCAGCATGAGAAAAACGGCGTTGTAGAGGAACAGGCCGGCGACGGCCAACACGACCGGCCGAGGCGGGATACGGATGTCGAACTTGTACCAGGCGACAAGCACGAGAAGCAGAGCGGCCAACCCCGCCACCCAACGAATGGAAATGAACCAGCCCAGCCGCTCGAACAACTCGCGGTCGGTCAGATGCAGGTGCTGCCGAGACCGGGGTGGGACGGAGGGCGAGGGTCCGGCCGACAACGGGTCGTGGCCGACCGGCTCTTCGGCGCGCAATAGCTCCCGGCGTTTGGACATGAGCTTCCTCAAATCCGGCAGGCGATGCGGCCGCTCAGCACGTGACAAATCAGGGCGGCGGCCTGTTCGACCGCCCGCCGCAGGGGAATCGACAAATGTATTATACCCGCTCCGGTGGCCTCGTGGTCGAACTCGCCGGAGCGGCCCGGTTCATCCGCCGGTGGGGAACTTATTTGCATCGGCTGGGCCAGCAGAAAGAGACATCGCGCGGCGCCGGTTATTTGCAGAAAGTCGGCCAGCAGGCTCAGGTTGCCGACATGCGTACTCGCGGCGATGTCGCTCAGCTCCGTTGCGTCGGCCAGGACCAACCGACCGGCCGGTTGCCCCAGGTCGGCAGCGTCCACGAACAAAACGGTGTCCGGCGCATAATCCGCGATACGGCCGGTGAAATTTTCCGGCGCGGGGCCGGCGTCGATCAACGGGACGGTCACCCGATCGCGCAAGGCCCGCACGACCGCTACTCCGAAACCGTCGTCGCCCCGGTCGATGTTGCCCAGGCCCACGATCACGCTGCGCCCGGAAAGGAAATCCCGCAAGCGCTCACGGATTTCGTCGGTGGGTCCTTCCGGTACCATGGCCCTCCTCACTCGCCCCACAACTCCTGCAAGACCAAGATGCGGCGACAGCGCGGGCAGGTGATGCGCATCAGATCCTCGCGAATCATGGGCCGGTCCGCGGTTTTTCCGTTGCCTTCCACCAGCCCGAGAGCGTCGTCGGCGGCCACGATCAAAGTCGGATTGGCATAGCGCTTGGCCCCCAGCCGCCGGGCGGTAAACAGCAGGTGCTTGCGGGCCCCGACCACGGCCCCGCAGGTCTCGCAGAGCACCAGATCATTTTCCACTTTTTCCACGCAGACCGAGCGATCGAAGCAAGCCAGGTCGTATTCGGCGCCGAGGCGGATGCCTTTTTCCGTCGAGCAGTTCAGCTCGCAATGTCCGCAGAAAATGCACTTGTCATAATGCAGGACAAGGCGGCGGACCGGCGGATCGGCCCGCACGTCGTCGATCACGTCAATGCATTTCGTAGGGCACACTTCCGCGCATGCCTTGCAGCCGATGCAATCGTCGGGATAAAAGGTCGGCTTGCCGCGAAAGGACTCCGGCGGCGTGTAAGGTTCATAGGGGAACTTCGTGGTCACCGGCCCACAAACCAAGGCTTTGACCGCCTCGGCCACCTCACGTAGTTTGGGTTTTTTCATGGTCTTGCTCCCGGCCGGCGGCTGGCCCGGCTTCGGTTTTATAGCGTGACAGCGTTTCGCTGTCCGCGTATTCGTCCACTACGCTCCCTTCGCAGAGTTTCACCCCGGAGCGATAGGCCCCGCGAGCCAGGGCATGCGCTCCCACTGGCGAGGTCAACAGGATAAACGCGGCGCAGAGTACGGCCTTGATCGCCAGAGCGGCCTGATCGAAACCGGCGGCTACGGCCACGCCGATGAGAATCAGGCAGGTTCCCAGGGTCACGCATTTCGTGGCCGCCTGAAGGCGGTTGTACACGTCCGGCAGTCGAACCAGACCGAGGCAACCCAGTACATCGAAGGCCACGCCGACGCCAATCAGGATAGTTCCCACGTTTTCATTCATCGAATGCCCTTCCTTCCAGATACTTGGCCAAAGCGATCGTCCCGATAAAACTGACCAGCGCCCAGGCCAAGGCGATACTCAGATACCAGTCGTGCCCGGTACGCCAACCCAGCAGGGCGGCGAAGGCAACCACCAGCGTACCCAGAATATCGATGCCGACCGCCCGGTCGGGGGCGCTCGGGCCGCGGCCAATGCGGTACAGGCAAAAAAACGCACAAAGCACGAGGATAAACAGCAGAATCGGACTGATGCCCATCATTCGAAAATCCTCCGCAGAATACGCTCGAATTTTGCCGCGATTTGGCGGGTCTGTTCGGCGCGGTCCATGGTGGTGACGTTGATCCAGTGCACATAAAGATTCTGTCCGTCGATATCCACCACCAGCGTGCCGGGGGTGAGGGTAATCGAGGCGGCCAGAAACGTCTTGGCCCAGTCGGTCGTCAGAGTGGTGGGCACGCGGACGATCCCCGGCCGGATGGGCAGGTCCACGTGCAATACGCGATAGGCCACGTCCAAATTGGCCATGATGCAATAGTAGAGGAAGTAGGGCAGATAGATCGCCGCCCAGAACCATCGCCGCGGGTCGAAGACCGCGTGGGGATGATCGGGATAAAACTCACTCAGGAAAGTAGCCACCAGAATGACGAAGAACAGACCGATGCCCAACTCCGGCCATGACGGTGGCCAGACCAGCATGATCCAGATCAGGTACGTCAACACGATGCACAATAATTGTCTCATGGTGACAGTTCCTCCGGCGCGGCCGCCCGGACCCAGGCACGGGTCTCGGCGAGGGGATGGAATTCATCGACATAGCGGTGGGGTTCAGTCAAGGCCTTGGCGGCCGGATCCAGCAACGTAGCGCGGTGCAGCGGAACCAGAATGCCGAGCAGGACACAAGCGACGGCCAGGGCGACGGTGGCCAGGCGCATGGCCGCCGGCACGTCGTGGATATGGCGAATACGTTCCGGGGGAGCACCTTCCAGGGCGTAGCGCTGGACCTTGATAAAGGACAACAGGGTCATGAAGCTGACCAGAACGGCCAGGGCGGCCAGCGTCCAGTAGCCTGCCCGAGCCACGGCGATGATGATAATGAGTTTGCTCCAGAAGCCGTTGAACGGGGGCACGCCGGCGATGGAGAGTGCGGCGATACGACAGCATCCGGCGGTGGTCGGCATGGTAAACTTCAAGCCGCCGAGATGATGCAGGTCGCGCGTGCCGGCGGCGTACTCGGCCGATCCGCTGCATAAGAACAGCAGGCTCTTGAAGGTGGCGTGATTAATCAGGTGAAACAAGCCACCGAAGACGGCCAGGGCGGCCACCATGGGCGGACCTTCGGCGGCTATTACCGCCGCCCCCACGCCCACTCCGAGAAAGACGTAACCCATCTGCGATATGCTGTGGTATGCGAGAAGTCGCTTGAAATCCCACTGACCGACGGCCAGGAACACGCCGATCACCATGGATAGCACCCCGAGGGTTATCAGCACGTTGGCGTATAGTCCGCCGGCGGCGAGTCCGAAGACGTTGAAGATCAGCCGGCAGACAGCGTAGGCGCCGACAGCCTTGATGACCACGCCGGAGAGCATGGCCGAGATCGGTGCCGGGGCCGAGGGGTGAGCGTCCGGCAACCAGGCGTGGAACGGCACCATGGCGGACTTGAGGCCGAAACCCATGATGAAACAACCGGCGGCCAGCCAGACCGCCGGGCCGGGTTGCATGCCCGCAAGCCGATCAGCCACCAAGGCCATGTTCAATTGGCCCGTCAGGTTGTACAGCAACCCCACCCCGAGCAGAATGAATGACGATGATACCGAACCGAGCACGACATACTTAAAAGCGGCCTCCAGTTCGGCCCGCTCCACGCCGAAAGCGACGAGGGCGTACGAGCAGATGACCGCCACTTCCATGAAGACGAACAGGTTGAACAGATCGCCGGCCAGCACGACGGCATTCATGCCCGCCAGCATGATCAGAAACAGGCCGTAATACAAAGCCTGCCCCGTATACCGACGGATGTAACTCCAGCTATAGAGTAAAGCGAGAAAACCGATGGTATTGACGGTGATCAGCAGCAGGCGGCTGAATCCGTCGGCCACGAGGCTGAGGCCTACGGTAGTCCGAATTCCACCTGGCCAACCGCCGATCCAATAGGCCATGTTCGCCTGGCCGAGTAAAACCAGAGAGCCGGCCAGCAGGACGCCGCCGATGAACAAGGCCAGTAGGCGAGCGAAGGCACCACCGGCCTCCGACGAGTGCCGGGCGGCCAGCGGAATGACAAACCCGCCGAACAGCGGTAAAGCCACGAAGATGGGAAGCCATTGGCTCATTGCGTTACCCCTTAAGTTCTCGAATGCGGGTCATGTCAAACGTGCCGAATTTTTCATACAACCGAATGGCCAGGGTTACCATCAAGGCCAGGCAACCCAGTCCGATCACGATCGAGGTGAGGATCAGGGCTTGGGGCACCGGATCGACGCTGCCGGCGGCGAAGGCGGCCGGGTCGTTGATCTGTTCCGGCGAGATGATCGGAGCAGACCCGCCCCGTCGATAACCGATTAGCAGGAGGAACAGATTGATGGCATATTCCAAAATGGCCAAGCCGAGAATGATCTTGATGATGTTCTTTTTGGCTACCACGACGTACAGGCCGATGAGCATCAGCACCAGAGCCAGGATGTAGGGTACTGCGCCGAGAGTCATGACGGATTCTCCTTTTTGCGGGCGAGGCGAAAAGCGGCCAGGGCCAGAAAGACGCCGAACAATCCCGCCGCTACTTTGATCGCAATGGCCAGGTTACTGAGGGGGATGGCCCCGGCGCTGAACAGTTCGCCGGGTTCGCCAAGGGCAAGGAAATTGATAAAGAACGTGCCGGCCAGGTATCCTAACAGGGCGATAGCCAGAAACGCGAACGCTCCGCTGCAGTCGCAGGCGACGGCGATGGAATGGGCAAGAATGTGCTTGATCGGTCCGTGGCCGAAAGCCAGCAACAGCAGCACGCAACCGGCGGCCAGAATCACCCCGCCGGCGAAACCGCCGCCGGGCGACACATGGCCGTAAAGCACGATATAAATCCCGAACAGCATGATGAAACTGCTCACGAGTCGGGTAACGGTTTTAACGATCAGACTCATGCCCGTCGACATTTTGCACTCTGCCTCTTCTGCGCAAGATCACGTAAGCACCCAAGATACTCACGAAGATGACCGTCGCCTCGCCAAGCGTGTCATAAGCCCGGTAGTCGAGGAGGATAGCCATCACGTAGTTGGCGGCCCCGGTTTCCTGCAGGCCGCGGGCCAGGTATTGCCCGGCTACCCCGGGCTCATCGCCGGCCAGTAGGGGCCGGCCGAAGGGATGCAATTGGGTCATCGCCCACCCGCCCAGGACCAGGAACACGCCAAGCACCAGCAGGACGGTGCTCACGGCGAACGTATCCTTATGGGTCTCATGAGTTTCGTCGCGGCGGGTCAGAACCACGCGAATGAGGACGGCCAGGCATAGTACTTCCACCACGATCTGGGTGATGGCCAGATCCGGCGCGGCCAGGAAGAGATCAATGATGGCCAATCCCGCGCCGACCGCTCCGACACAGATCACCGCCGAGAGCAGGTCCTCGGTTTCCGCGGCGATCAGCGAGCCGATAATCATGAAGGCCAGCAACGCCAACAAGAGCAGCATGAAAGGGTCCATTGCTTAACTCCCTGACTCACAATACCAACATCAAGTACGCCACGACGACCACCACACCGACCAGGCACCAGCTTATATAGAGCGACAATACGCCGGTGTGCAGGCGGCGCAAGCCTTCGACGATCCGTCCGCCGTAGCGCCCGCCGAGCCGATACACGTCAAATGCGCCGGCCTCCCCGTCGCGCAAGGCCGCTCCCAGTTGCGGCAGTTCTTCGATTGTTCGATAAAAACTGGTGGCCGGGAATTTGAGCACCGCCTCGTTTTGCAGTACTTCTCCGCCGATAAAGGTGTTTTCGACACGGACTTTCGAGGCGCGGCCGATACCGTACAGGACCAGTCCGCCGAGGATGCCGAGCAGAATGAGCATGGTAGCCGGCATGGGTCCCCACAATCCCAGATCACTCGCGACAATGATCGGCGCGGCCGTATCCACGGCGGTTGGCGCGACGCCCAGATCAACCAGGGCGGGCAGAATCAGATGATCCAACGGCCATTGGGCCAGAATGCCGAAGGACAGGCACAGCAAGGCCAGGACCGCCATGGGCAACACCAGAGTGATCTTCCGGTCCAGTCGGCCCCGCGTTTCCGATAGTCCCTCACCGACGGCGGTCGGCCCAAAGAAAACCGAGGCCAGCACTTTGAAGAATGAGGCCAGCGTAAGGGCGCTGCCGAAAACCGCGGCAATGAGACACAACAAAGCCAACGACGAGCCGGCGTTCAGGCAACCCTGGTAAACCAGCCACTTGCTGACAAAACCGTTGAACGGTGGGATCCCGCTGATGGACAGAGCGGCAACGAAACAACATAGGAATGTGATCGGTAAAATTCGGGCCAGACCACCCAATCGATTCAATTCGCTGGTACCGGCCTGTTTTTCGACGACTCCCGCGGTCAGAAACAGGCACGATTTGTAGATGGCATGATTGACCATGTGGAAAATTCCGCCGGCG
>CAZXSA010000262.1:0-6869 GCA_964642815.1 uncultured Planctomycetales bacterium
GAAAACACCGGCGGATCAGGAGTTGCGGCCGGTCGAAAAATATCATCGCAAAACGCTCCCGCCCCAAGCCGCCGCCCGCCTGGAAGGAGCGTCACCCGCCGGATATCCCCTGCAGGCCTTGGTGATCGAATCTCCACCCATCGACGGATTCATCCCCTGGCTGGCCGTCACCGCCACCAATCGAAAAAGCGCCGAGCTCGAACTCAACGCCGTCCCCTACACTTCCGTCGTTGGAAGCTATCTGACCGCCAACCCGCAAAACAACTTCGCCATCGGCCTGCTCGATACCGGCGCCGGGGTTTCGGTCATCGGTAACGCGGCGGCCAATACGCTCGGTTTGTTTTCCGGGGTACCGGATTACGTGACGGGATCGACGGTTGCGATCAGCGGCGTCACCGGCAGCGTAGACGCCTGGGTCAGTATGCCTTTCGGCCTGTTCATCGACGGCCTAGGGGCGATCGATCCGATCAGCGGACTGCTGAACACAACCGGCATGGTCGGCGAAGGCAATCTCTCCGTCGCCGTCGGCCGGCCACCGGTCGGGGGCGCGCCGGACCTGCCCACCGCCATAGGCGCGCCGATGGCCGTCTATTTCGCCTCCGTTATTCATAACGACCAGCGGCTCACCGTGACCCGCAACGAAAATACCTATATCGGCCCGAAGGTGGAATTTTTCGACGTGGACGATCCACGGATACCGGAATATCCCATCATGGTGCCGCTGGAATTGCGTCCGCTCGGCGGGGCCGCCGTCCAGTACATTCCCTGCCTGGAGCTATTCGGCGGTTGCCCGGACGGTTTCGGCGCCCCTCAGACCCCGTCGGTTATCATCGGGGTCAGTTCCCAAAGCCTTTTCTTCGTCTCGAGCGTGGACCTTTACGATGGCACCTACAGCGCTATCGACAAGACCCGCTTCATGCTCGATACCGGGGCTCAGGTCAGCGTCGTCGGCAAGCGCATCGCCGCCCGGTTGGGCTTGAATATGAATAATCCCGATTTTCTCGTGGAGGTTCAGGGCGTCAACGGCGAAATCTCCATTGAAAAAGGCTATTACCTCGACAGCGTGGAGATTCCGGCTCTCGGCGAATGGCTGAGTTTCAACAACGTCCCCGTCGTACTGCTGGATGTGGCCTCCCCCGAAGGCGGCACTCTTGACGGGATCATCGGCATGAATCTTTTCATCGATTACAAGATCGTGGTTCGCGGCGGCGGATTAGTCGGGATGGCCGACCCTTCGCTGGAAGTACAGTTCATGCCGCCCGGTCCGATCGACGTGGATTACGATGACGATGGCGACGTGGATCAGGACGATTTCGCCTTCTTCCAGCGTTGCTATACCGGCCGGGACATCGCCCAGACCGATAGCGCATGTGCCGGCGCATTGCTCGATCGCGATACCGACGTGGATGAGTACGACCGGCAGCGCTTCGAGGAATGTGCCACCGCCCCGGGCATCCTCGCCGCCCCCGGATGTCGCTGACCCCAGGTTTAGCGACGGATTTTTACTCGTCGGGGGTTCCCCGCAACGGCACGAATTCATGCCGCGGGACGCTCGGGGTCTCCACCGTCCAGAGTCGAAACCCCCGCGGGCGCTGATCGAAATTCCTGCTGGTCGTCTCCCCGGTCACCAAAAGGATGCCCTGATATTCATTTATCAAAGTTTTGTGAACGTGCCCGGTCAGCACCGCGATCACGCCGTGTTCCCGGTAGAGTTCGAGCAACGCGCTCCGCTTGTCCGAAGGCAGGTTGAAATATTCATCCGGCTCGTCCGCTTCCTTGATAAACAGGGGGATATGTCCGACCACGATAACCGGCCGGCCGGCCCGACGGGCGGCCGCGAGGGTTTCCGCCAGCCAGGCGTCCTGTTTTTCCGTCTCGCCCTCCACCGGCGATTTCCACAACTGCGTGTTGACGACCACGAACTCGTGACCTTTATGCGTGAAACGGTAATAATCCGCGCCGAACATCTCGCGGTATCGGGCCAACGTCTTGGCGTTCGGCTCCCCCCCCACGTCATGGTTCCCCGGCGCACAATAGCTGGGGACGGCCAGGGTTGCCCGGATCCGCCGGAAGTCCGCGAACGCCCTATCCTCGGGAAGATGGACCAGATCGCCGCAAATCACCACGAAATCCGGCTTGAGCGTATTGATCTTCTCGACCGCCAAACTGAAAGCTTGCACGTCGTCCTCATAACCACCGAAGCCAAGCTGCACGTCGCAAAGCTGCACGAAGGTGAAAGGCTTTACTTGCGCTTCGTGGGGCTTCGAATGAGCGCATCCGATCAGCAAACCCACGCAAGCGAGCAAGCCGAAGTACCTTAACCGCCGGCCGTCCTGAATATCCAAGGTCATCATCCGCTCTCCTCCATCGACAGACGACTCAGGTAAAAATGGCCCGCCGAATCATAACGACGAACGGGCGGAAATCGCTATGCCCGCCACGCCGCAAATCAAACCCTGCGCCAGCAATACGCCGCACGGCCGGCATATCTCCGCCACGCTGAAGCCCCGCCAGATCGCGCCCTCCAAGGCGAGGATCGCCCATTTGATCGGGCTGAGATCGCCAACCAGATTGATCCAATCGGGCATGAACATCTGCGGCACCATCCCCCCGCCCACCACGGCCATCACCAGCAGGCACGCCCAGGCCGCGCCCCCGACCGACGATTCCGTCCGGCCCAGCACGGAAAGCAACATGGTCAGCCCGACGAAGAATAAACCGATGCAGGGCAAGGCCAACAACAACGCCGCCGGACTCTGCCAGCGCACACCGAAAAAAAACCGCCCGACCACCAGCAGAAAAATCATCACGCCCAGGCAAGCCACCAGACACGCCACCCCGCTTCCGCAGAGAACATGCGCCCGCCGAATCGGCGCGGCCCGCAGCCGCAACCACGTACCGGCCTCACGCTCATGCACGATCCCCATCGCGAACTCCGCCGCCAAGCCCATCAAGCCCCACAGGATGCCCAGCGGAAAGCAAATCTCAAAGGAAGATCGCGGTCGCGCCTGATGCGAATCCAGAGCGATCGTCTCGATATCCCCCAGCCGTACCGCCTCGCGCCCCGCCGAATCCGCCACCCACTGATCGCGCAGATGCCGAATGACCGCCTGTTGCAGCATCGCCCGCAGGTAGGCCGACTCGGCGGCCCGGGATGGGTCCATCCCGACGGCCAACGGCAACGGCGCTCCCCACAAAACCGCCGGTGAGCAGACAAAGTCCCTACGCAGCACAATGAAACCGCTTAAGTGCCCCTGCCGTACCGCCTGTCGGGCATCGGTCAACGTCAGTTCCTCAATCGCAAGACCTTCCGACTCGCGCAACGTCTTCAGGAATGCCCGGCTCGATTCGTTTCGGGCTTCATCCACGATGGCCACCGCCATCGGCTCGGCCGGACCTTCCAGCACACCCGCGAAGATGGTGCCGATCAGCACGGCGATAATCAACGGAAAGCCCACCATCCACCAGAAAAAGCCCAAGCGGTCGCGCTGACGCAACAGCAGATCCTTGCCCGCGATGATGAAGATCGTTCGCATCAGTCGCGCAGCCTCCGCCCGGTGAGCTTGAGAAAAACCGTTTCCAAATCCGGTTGATGCAACGTAAGGTCACGGATCGAAACGTTGGCGGCGGCCAATTGCCTGATGGCTTCAACGGGTTGATCCGTTTCGATCATCACGGACGCACCCTCGACATGGCCGGGAAGCAATGTCGAATCCTTCGGCGGATGATCCAATTCAGCCCGCACGACGGCCCGGCCGCCATGTCGAGCGAGAATGTTCGGCACCGTATCCATGACCAGTATGCGCCCCTGGTCCATGATGGCCACCCGGTCGCACAGCCGCTGGGCCTCTTCCATGTAATGCGTGGTGAACAGGATCGTGCAACCTTCCTGCTTGAGGGCCTCGATGTCCGCAAGGATATGATGCCGGGCCTGGGGGTCGACGCCGATGGTCGGCTCGTCGAGCAATAAAACCGACGGCTCATGCACTAAAGCGCAGGCCAGATGCAGCCGCCGCTTCATCCCGCCCGAAAAGGTCTTGACCCGGTCCCGCCGCCGCTCGAACAGACCCGCCCGCCGCAACGAAACCGCCACCCGCTCGCGCAACCGTCGCCCCCGCAGGCCGTACAGCCGGGCGAAGAACGCCAGGTTTTCCTTGGCCGTCAGATCCTCGTAAAGCGATAACGCCTGCGGAGCGACACCCATGTGTCGCCGCACTTCCGGCCGGGTCGGGTCCGAATCGCCCTCGATATGAATCTCGCCGCCATCCGGGCGGAGCAGGCCGACCAGCATGTGGATCGTGGTCGTCTTGCCCGCCCCGTTCGGCCCGAGCAGGCCGAAGGTCTGCCCCGGCTCGATCTCGAAGTCGATCCCATCCACTGCGGTCACACCGCCAAAGCGTTTTTGTAGCCGGCATACCTGAATCATGGGCGAAAGTATAAGGCCTTGGCCGTAATTTGAAACCACCGCACCAGAACTCGATTCTACGCATATCAACTCGAGGACCGGATAAGCCGATGTAAGCATCAATGGTATTACCCTTACTCATTCGCGAAGCGGAGTCATCTTCATGAAACGTGGCACATCTAAACTATTTGGTTTCGGTTGTTGCACGATTCTTTTGCTCGCGTTTTTGGCGGCCGGCTGCCCCACGCCGATCGATCCGTGTGCCGACATTAAGGATGATTTAGACGCGCACTACCTGGCCGCCATTCAGGACGCGGCCACGGCCGACCCGTCGGAAATCTCGCAAGAGCTGACCGCGATCACCGACTACAATCCGAATCTGATCTGGGACGAAGGCCCGGACGGCCGGCGCGTGCGGGTGGTCACCTGGACATCGTGGGACGGCTACGATGACCTGGTCGGCCAGGACACCACCCTTGCTCGCGAGGTCTGGGTAACGGTCGTCCCGGAACTCCGGGACTTCGGTGCGGGCAAGTCGAGCTCTCTGGAGGAGATGGAACTGCGCGTCTGTCAGTTGTTGGGGTTGCCGCATGATAGCGCCAAGGATCGCTTCGTTGAATTATCGGTGACGCCGGCCGATCTGTTTCGTCCCAGCCCCGATCCGGAGATCAACGACCAGGAAGCGCTGCTCGATTGGCCGCAGGCCGGCGATTATCTCACCGTGGCGGACGAATACGTGACATGGTTCAACAACCTGGTAGCATCCTCCTACGGGGCCGACGGATATCCCTGGACCCGCCTCGGCTACACCTACGACTGGGGGAACCCCTGCTCGGATGTCGGAATCAGCGAATTTGTTGTCCGTAGCGGCGCGGTTGTTCGAGTCCACGCCGTCATGGATAACCATACCTATCTGATGAGTCAGTAAAGAAGCTCCATCGTCGGAGTATCCGGTCAACCCATTAGCGGAACACCCAACGCCGCCGAACCAACTCCCCGTATTTGACGTAATCCCCAAAATATCCATACTATATGGCCTGCTGTTAGGTCATCCACGGAGGCTCTTGGGGTGCATGATCGATTCAACCGACGTACCGTGCGTTTAACCGGGTTTGTCGGGGCTTTGGTGCTGGTTATGACGTTAAATCTGGGTTGTTTCTCGGAACGCTCCGTCCGACTGGATCCTCACGAGACGGTCCGTTTGTCACCCGATGGCCCCGGGACAGACGACGGCGTATCCACCCGTCTATGGCTTCGGCGGACCCATGAGCAGTTAGCCCCCCTGCTGCCCGCGGCACCGGCCGAACCTCTGCTGACCGAACAACTCAGTAACGGCGATGGACAAGCCACCGATGTCCTCGCGCACTTCGGAATCGAGCGCAAAAATCTTCAGAGTATCATCAAGAATTTTCGTGGCCTGCTCTATTCCGGACAAGCCGCCAGCCGTGACTATTGTGTCGAACGCCAGGCCCCGCCTTGGCCCGGTTTCGAGGATATTTGGATTCCAATCCATCTGGTGATCAACGAGGAATTGGCCCTTTCCGGTCGCCTGGGTTACGCCCGCGACGCACAGGGAAACATCATCGACGCCGATTGTATCGTGATTTTGCCGGGCATGTTCGGCGATCATGGAGTCAAGCGCAGCGTCGATCTGGCCATCCCTTTGCGCGAGTCCGGTTTTCACGTTCTGCATCTCGAGGTCCGCGGGCACGGCCAGACCGAGCGCCGCTACCCGCGGATGTACCATTGCTTCGGGGTGGTCGAGACCGACGATCTGATGCAGGTTTGCGACTGGCTGGAGGCCCAGCCTCATATCCGGCGCACCGGGCTGATCGCTTATTGCTGGAACGCGAACATCGCCTTGCTCAGCGCCTGGTTCGACGGGCGACAGGCCGACGACGGGCTGATTTCGAAGGCCTTGCTACCGTATCTGCCGACCTACAATCCCGAGCGGCGAAGGTTTTCGGCGGGGGTCATCGCGTTTTCGCCCGTGGTCCGCTGGGAAGATTTGATGGACGAACTGGATCGGCCGCGATCCCGGATCGCGCACCCGATTTTCGCCGCCATTCAGGACACCGTCCGCGATCGCATGGTACGCAAGGGATATCCCAACCCGGACGGCAATCTCCGCCGTCTGGTGCGGCTCGAATACGAGGGTTACAACCTCGATCTGCCCAACGCGGACCGGGAAAGCTATCCATTCCTGCGGCTGATGCCTTACCAGGGCGAGTCAGCCGGCGATAAGCTGGAGCGGGCCCGGATGCCGGTTTTGATCGTGCATGGCGCGGACGACCCGTTGGTCCCCGTTCAGGATGTCGCCGATATGATGGCCAGCATTCGGAACCCCAAGGTCGCCGCCGTCATTCTGCCCAGCGGCGGGCATGTCGGTTTCGCCGGCTACGCCCGGCAGTACTACCTGAGCCTGATTACCAATTTCTTCGACCCGCAAACCGGCCCGGCGGCC
>CAZXSA010000263.1:0-6855 GCA_964642815.1 uncultured Planctomycetales bacterium
TGGGCACTGGGTATCAGAAATTACTTAGCTTATTGTCGTCAAGCTCCAGGAAATCCTCATTTGTCACTTTGTTTCGGCCGGCCGAGACGGTTGAGGTGGCGCATTCGGCCGAATCCGATTTCTTACGTAGGGGAGACTTCTTAAGAGGCAAACGTTTTCGGCTACTGGGCTCTTGGTGGCTGAGGTGGCCGGAGCTGTTTTGATTCCCCTGCACCAGAACGATCAATTCATCGACCAGCCCCTTGGTGGAGGCGGCCTGGGCGCTGAGCTCCTCGGCGGCCGAGGCCGACTCTTCCGCGCCGGAGGCGTTCTGCTGGGTCACCTTGTCCATTTGCGCGACGGCTGTGTTGACCTGCTCGACGCCGAGGGCCTGCTCGTCCGAGGCCTTGGCGATACCGTTGATCAGGTCGGTGACCTTGGCCACCCCGCCGACGATGGCCTTGATGGCCTCGGCCCCCTCGCGGGATTTGTTCACGGAGTTTTCGATCAGGCCGGTGGTTTCCTTGGCCGCCTGGGCCGCGCGCTGGGCGAGGTTGCGGACCTCGTCGGCGACCACCGCGAAGCCCTTGCCGTGTTCACCGGCGCGGGCCGCCTCGACCGCGGCGTTGAGGGCCAGCAGATTCGTCTGGAAGGCGATTTCCTCGATGACCTTGATGATCTTGCTGATCTGGTCAGAGGACTCGTTGATCGCGGTCATGGTCTTATCGCCTTGCTCGGCGGCGGTGTGGGCGGTGGCGGCCAGTTCGTTGGCCTCCTTGGCGTTAGCCGCGTTGGTGCGGGTCATGGCCGCCATCTGTTCCAGCGCGCTGGAGGTTTCCTCGAGGGAGGAGGCCTGCTCGGAAGCCCCCTCGGCCAACTGCTGCGACGCCGAAGACACCTGCCCGGCCGCATCGTTGACCTGGGCGACGCCCTCGGAGAGACCATTGGTGATCCGCCGGAAAGTTTCACCGGTGGCGTTCAATTCCGCCGTGCTGAAGGTCTTGAGTCCCTTGAAGATGTTCTGGAACGGCCGCATGATGCTGCGGGTGATGGTGAAGGCTACAATAACGGCCAGGATCACCACCGCGACGACGGCCGCAAGCGTGGCCGTTTTAAGAAACGATGCATTGGCGTTCGCGTCTTGAGCGGTGTCCTTCGCTACATCGCGGTTGAGTTGGACAATTTTATCCAAATGTTCCAAGGCTGCCCGTTGTGCCTCCGTGGCCGGCCCGAGCAATTGTTCGCGGGCACCGGTCATGATGGCCAGGGAATCGTTGGCAACCCCCGACATGTCCCCAAAACTTTTAAAAACCTCTTGCATGTTCACGACCATCTCGGTTTGATAAAGCTTTTGGGCTTCATCGCGTTTCCCCTCGGCCACCAAGGTCTTGATCTTACCAACGGCCTCGTGGAACCGGCGGTGAGGCTCTTCAAAGGCCCGCAACAGGCTCGCTAACTGTGCATTGTCTGTTTTGAAAGTCGGCAGCCATTTCCCGGCATTACAGGTCGTATGGTTGTCGCCCCCCTCGAACGCGGCGTTCTCCATGTGCAGCAAATGCAGGACGCGTTGGGCCAGGATGTAATGATCCTTGGTGAATTGCTCAAGCTGGCGGGCCAACACCGCGGGATCGGCGATACCGTTTGCGTCAATTTTTTTGCACATCTCGATATATTTGTTGTTTTCCGCGCGCAAGGTGTCCCAGGCGGAAACGAATTGCTTCCACAGGGCTTCCTCCTCCGGGGAATGCGGCAACGTTTCGTAGGTTTTCCAGGCGACATCGTAGGTATTACGGGCAGAGTCGAGGTTGGCATACTGGCGCTGACGCATCTCGGCCGACAATCCGGGAATCCCCAGGGTGCGCGTGGTACCGCGAATGTTATCCGCGCCGTTCTTGACGGCCAGCAAGCTGTCCACGGCGGGCAAACGCACGGCGCCAATTTCGTTAATAGCTTTCCCGTTTTTTACGGCCCCATAGTAGCCAAACAATCCGATGATCAGGGCCAGTCCCGCGATAAGCGTAAACCCGCCGCCGATTTTCATAGCCAGACTCATCTTCTTCATGGTTTGACCTCCCCAAGACCCCACCCATGTTTCCTGAACCGATCACCTGCGGACCGACACTGTTCCACCGACAATCCCTCTCGGTGATACAGGTGCGACCGAGCGGGGGGCGTTGTTTTCCAATCGGCGGATATGCGGAGACGATCAGCCTTTCATGGCTCGATCCCAACATACCGACTTATGTTTCCAGTTACCTATCCGCGACAAAACGAATCGAGTGGTTCCACCCAACTTCAGCCTATCAATCGGAAGCAATCTGGTGAGACATGACATAAAAATGCCATAGCGCCCCACGATAGTTTCGTCGGGATGGGAATCTTCAATAGAGTGGAATAGGACGACAATGCGTGGAATATGTTTTAACGCTATTATTATCAACGAATTATAGTTGACTTTGATGGCTTGGGACATACGCCGCGTAAGAGGCGGTGATATGATTGTACGAGAACGAATGGGTACGTGAATGAAGTGTATATTTATTATTGAATGTATCAATTCCTGTCTGATTCAGCTTAAATGTACGACGCCCGACCCGTCCGGATGATCGACACTATGGTGATGTGACTTCGGATGGATCAGCGGATCGTGTTGCCGGTGCAGCCATCACCCGAGGAAGAGCATGTTCATGAGCAATTTCGGGAAGGTTGTGAAAGCGGCGAGGGGGGCTTGCCGCGTAAGAAGGCGTGAGGGCGGACGCCGGGATCGGGGGTTCGGTAGATGACCCGGCGTCCGCCCAAGGGCATTGGGCACTGAGTATCAGAAATTACTTGTCTTTTCGTCATCGAGCGACGGAAAATCACCGTGTGTAACCGAGGCCGTAACGCATTGGGTCGAATCGGTCTTTTTTCGTGCCGGGGATTTTTTCCCGGGCAGGTGTTTCAATTCTTTGGGCGTATGGTGACCGATGTGACTGGAAACGTTCTGATGGCCCTGCACCAGAACGATCAGTTCATCGACGAGGCCCTTGGTGGCCGCGGCCTGAGCGCTGAGTTCCTCGGCGGCCGAGGCCGACTCTTCCGCGCCGGAGGCGTTCTGCTGGGTCACCTTGTCCATTTGCGCGACGGCTGTGTTGACCTGCTCGACGCCGAGGGCCTGCTCGTCCGAGGCCTTGGCGATACCGTTGATCAGGTCGGTGACCTTGGCCACCCCGCCGACGATGGCCTTGATGGCCTCGGCCCCCTCGCGGGATTTGTTCACGGAGTTTTCGATCAGGCCGGTGGTTTCCTTGGCCGCCTGGGCCGCGCGCTGGGCGAGGTTGCGGACCTCGTCGGCGACCACCGCGAAGCCCTTGCCGTGTTCACCGGCGCGGGCCGCCTCGACCGCGGCGTTGAGGGCCAGCAGATTCGTCTGGAAGGCGATTTCCTCGATGACCTTGATGATCTTGCTGATCTGGTCAGAGGACTCGTTGATCGCGGTCATGGTCTTATCGCCTTGCTCGGCGGCGGTGTGGGCGGTGGCGGCCAGTTCGTTGGCCTCCTTGGCGTTAGCCGCGTTGGTGCGGGTCATGGCCGCCATCTGTTCCAGCGCGCTGGAGGTTTCCTCGAGGGAGGAGGCCTGCTCGGAAGCCCCCTCGGCCAACTGCTGCGATGCCGACGACACCTGCCCGGCCGCATCGTTGACCTGGGCGACGCCCTCGGTCAGACCATCGGTGATCCGCCGGAAAGTTTCACCGGTCGCGTTCAACTCCGCCGTGCTGAAGGTCTTGAGTCCCTTGAAGATGTTGTGGAACGGCCGCATGATACCGCGGGCGATCACGATAGCGACCACGACTCCGATAATGGCCGCCAGAATCAATCCGGTGACCGTGATCAGTGAAGCACTCTTCAAGGCGGCTACGGAATTCTGGGCAACCTCGTTGGTTTGATCCATGCCGGCCACGGCGGTCTGCTGCGCGGATTCCAATACGTTCTCGCCGGCGTTATTCCGCTGTTTCGCCAGTTCCTGCAAGGCCAACCAATTGTCCAGCAGGCCGTTCATGGCCGTCTTATAGGAGTTCGCCGCGGCCTGCGTTTCCTCGATATGCTTGAGATCGGCCTCCTGGCGGGTAATTTTCCCCAGGTCGCTCAATTTCTGTTCAATCTGCTTGAAATTTCGATCCGCCTCGCGAATGATTTCCGGATTGCGCAATGCTTGTGAACGAAAGCAGGCGATGCGTGTCGCGTTACCTAAATCGATGATATCGTTCATTATGTTGATTTTATTCAATCGTTCCTGGAGCTTGTCGGCCGCGGCGCCTTCGGCCAGTTCCTTCCTCATGGTCTCGTTCTGGCCGGCCAGATAATCGTTGCAGCTCTCCATGTATCGCCCGGCGGAATCATCGAGGGTTTTCCGGCAGTCCGCGATGGCCTGGTTACGGACCACGGTCTGATCGATTAGAGATTCGTAGGCGTTCACATTGGTTTGAAACTGTCCGACAGCTTCTTTTAATTTAACCAGATGAGCGGATCGCGCGGCTAATTCCGCGGCCTCCGCCATATACTTTTTCACATCCTGCAGCTTCTTTCGCCCGTCCTGGAGATATTGTTCCTCCTCGGTAAATCCGTAACCACGAATGCCATACATGGCCAGCAGTGCGTTGCGCTCGATATGATTGGCTACGGAGACTTCCGGCACGTATTCCTCCGCCAGGGAGATCGCCCCCTGCTTGACATGATGCATGTTCCAGACGGCCACCGTGCCCAGCACGGCGGACAGGGCGATCAGCGTTCCAAATCCCAAACCGATCTTCATGGCCAGACTCATGTTCTTCATCGTATTACCTCATGAACAATGACAATCTCGACAACACACTTCCGCGCCTCGTTGCGTGGGCATGTCCATATCGACTTACCCTTGTCTTGGATACGCCCCGACGCGGGCGACACTGACATGCTTGTCGGCTGGCGGATCAGCTCTCTGAATAGCGGTTTACCGCATCGTGGTTGACCACGAGGTCCGTGGCGCGGCGGTCTTCGTCATGGGTTATCAAGACCAGGCGAACCAGTCCGGCCACGGAGTCGACCTGAAGTTTTTGGCGGATGCTCGCGCGGTGGGTTTCCACCGTGCGCAGGGCGATACCCAATTCGGCGGCGATCTGCTTGTTGAGGTAACCGTTCACGATCAGGTTCAGTACCTGTTGTTCCCGCGGCGAAAGCCTTGAGAGAAGACGACCTCGTGGAGAGTGGATGGTCATTTCCTGGATGCATGAATCGCTCGTATTCACCATGACATTTCCTTTCATACAAATTGCATGGTTATCCTGAATATCCGACATCGTTGGTTACGATGTGCAGGATTATCGTATCGACTCACGTTGTGCATCATCTGGTATTGCGCGCCGGTCCATCGCATCCGACCGAAGGAGGCCGTGTATTCGTGTATGGTGGTCATGTAGTTCGCATCCACCGGCGTGGCGTTTCCGATACAACGCGGCATCCCGCCGGCGCGGCCAGGGAAAGATGCCCGACCTTCAATTCGTGATGCGATATTTATAAACCACTATCGGGAGAATTCCTGACACGACATGATGTATTTAACATTTTCCTCGACCGGCGTTTGAACGTCTAGACGCAATCATGGCAGGAAAGGACGATGGTCAATCGCAGGTTAGGATGATGATCGGCGGTCGTGATTTCGATTTGTGATGACAAATGGGGCAGTGCTCGCAGGTTGTTGGGCAGAGAGTATGGATTCCTTTTTCCTTTAACTCATAGCAGGGAATGTCCGGGTTACGAAACGCGGGACACGCTTTTCTTCGCGGGCAATCGGTCAGTTCCCAGCAGGGGGCATATTGGATCAGCAGCTTGATGGCTTTCAAGGAAAACCCTTGTTCCTGGATAAGCCGTCGGATAATCCGAATTTGAGCCACGTCGCGATTGTTGAACAAGCGATCCGTGGTGCTCGGTTCGCGGCGGGGACGGATCAAGCCGGCCTTTTCGTATTCCCGTATACGCCGTTCGGAGATTCTCAATTCGCGAGCGACATCGCCGATTTTGCGACAGTCCATAATCGAATCCTTTGCCGCAATTGACGGAATGTAAGAAAAGCGAGCAGGACTACCTCATGACAATTCTGGGTGCCTGTCGGGGATATAGCATGAACAATCTCTTCCGACCTGCAATTTTATCGTCAAGCCCCGGGGGGTGCTTAACTTTCCGTTCAATTATGCCAGTAGCCGGTAATGACGTGGATTGAAACATGTGATTCCGTGCCGAGGCCGATATGGGTAAGTAGAAATACGGAGCAATGGCTTCTCTCAAGAGGACGCAAGGCGTTTAACTTTGGTGAGCAACGATCAACCAGGGAGCGGGCTTTCGCCGGCGGCATCGAGTGGCCGAAAGCGCGAGGGCGGCGTTAGCGCGTCCGGACGCTCAGGGGAGCAACCTGGACGGCGTCGGCCGAGGCGGCGCATTTGCCGGCGGCGGTGCGTTCGGTTTTGACGTTGAGCAGCGCGTTGGCCCCGCGCTCGACGGCGACGGCCTTCAAGGCAATGATCGCTTCCTCGGGCGTGCGGTGGCCGTCCTCGTAGACGGCCTCGATCTGGCGCACGATACGATAGCCGGCCAGGCGATTACCCGTGGAGGTGGCCACGATCCCCTTGGCCTGCTCACGCTGTTGGGCCAGCAATTCCGCATGATCGACGCTATAGCGCTGCAACCGCGGATGGATCACCGGCTCGCGTCGCCGGCGCAGCCACCGCCCGACATGATACCGGACGCGTTGCGCCACGAACCACGCGATCAGAACGGCCAGGCCGATCCATACCCAACGGCGATAGTCCTCGGGGATGAAGGAGAACCATTCGTTGAGGTCGAAAGCGAGAAGGGGAAAAAATG
>CAZXSA010000264.1:0-6832 GCA_964642815.1 uncultured Planctomycetales bacterium
GGTCTCATTGATATTATATTCAGTCATACGGAACCGCCCATGATTCGTTTTAATTTAGATCGTCATCATACTGAGCCTAGCGAACTCAGCCTCGCGGGGTGCTATTTAATCGGCAGCGAAGGGGTGCCTTTGCTGGCGGAAGTGGTGCTGCGCGAATCCCAACTGATCTGCAACAAGCGGGCGGATGGGCCTGCTGGGGTCGCTTTGCTTTGGGACATTCCCTCCTGCGGGTCGATTTTGCTGGAAACCAGTCGGCTGATGGATCGCGACGCGCCTTATCATCTGCCGCTGGAGTTGACCCGTGGCCGTCTTATGCGCATTTTCCAGAAGCGCGAGGATTGGGGTCTTTTTGATCTGGAGGGTAGCGAAACCCTCGACAACCTTAACGCGGAAGTTGACAGAGCCCGGGATACCTTCGTCGAGGCCCTCAAGGCCGACACGGCCGCCCAGCTAACCCAGATTTCCGAAAAAGCCCTCAAGGGGGCTTTCGTAGTCGGAGAAAAACTTAGCCAGTTTCATGCCGAACTGCTCCTGGCGAAACGCAAACAAATCCATGCATTTAACCGGCGGACGATTGGGGCGACGGTCGATGTCACCAATGGCTCGGATGCCTCCCGGCAACTGCTCCGAGATCATTTTGATTTTGTCTATCTTCCCATCCCCTGGCGATTGCTCGAACCCAGTCCCCGGGAACTGAATTGGTCTCTCTTCGACGGTTGGATCGAATGGCTGACCGCCAATCGTATTCCCGTGAAGGTCGGTCCGTTGATCAGCTTCAGCAAGGCTCACCTGCCGGACTGGCTGACCGCCGTGGGTGAGAATTTCGAGCAGGTTCTCAAGCTGATATTTGAGCATCTGCGCCGGGTTATCGATCGTTACAGCCCTTATGTGCTGCAATGGGACGTGTTGAGTGGTATTCATGCCGAGAATCCGTTCAACTATAGTTTTGAGCAGCTCATGGAACTGACCCGCACCACCGTTTCGCTCGTCAAGCAACTGGCTCCGCAAGCTCAGACCGTGGTTGACCTGACCGCCCCCTGGGGTGAGTATTTTGCCCGTAATCCGCGAACCATCCCGCCGATGCTGTATGCGGACATGGTGGTCCAGAGCGGGGTTGGGTTTGATGCCCTGGGCGCACAGTTCGCGTTTGGCGCGCCGGTCGATGGTATGTATGTACGCGATATGTTCCAGATTTCGGAGCGATTGGATCGGCTAGGCAATTTCGGTAAACCGGTGCATATCACCGCCGTACAAGTTCCCTCCAGTCAGGAAGGAAACGGGACGACGGCCGGTGGGGGGGCTTGGTGGAAGCCCTGGAGCGAGGCGGTGCAGGCCAAATGGCTTAAGGAATTTTACACTCTGGCCCTGAGCAAACCCTTCGTTGAAAGCGTTACCTGGCGGGATCTGGCGGATCGGTCGGAATCCGGTCCCATCACCACCGGCGGGTTATTCAAGGCCAATCTGCGACCCAAGCCGGCATTTAAGATTCTACAGGATATTCGCGGCGAGATACTCAGCGCGATCCGCAAGCCGCCGGCCCGGGCCGTCCAGGAAAGATAGGGCCGTTTTGCCGGCCCCCGGAACCGGTTAGGAAAACACAAGCGAACGCTGTTTGAGTCATGGCAGGCATATCCACCCGATGGACGGTCCATCTGTTATGTTATGGACTACTGGCTTTCTTCCTAGTTGGGGCATTGAGCCAGAGCGTCCAACGGCCTTACGTCCTAAGCGAATCGCCATTGGTCGATGAGGCGAATATTCGCCGCATGGATTGCCGGCTCGATCCCAACGTCGCGAACTGGTCCGAGTTGGCCTGCCTGCCGGAAATCGGGCCGGCCCTGGCCCGGCGGATCGTGGAGTACCGCGACCAACACCGCGCCTCCGCCAATACTGCCCCCGGGGTTGTATATCATACCCCGGAAGACCTGCTGGCCGTCACCGGTATCGGCCCCAGAAAACTCGCCAGTATCCGCGCCTACCTGAGATTCCCGAGCCTTACGGCGGCGTTGACAGAACGGGTGAGCAGCCGGTAGGATACGGCCCTACTGGTGCATACTTTCCTGGCGGGCGGATAGGCCCGCCGCGAGGATTCCCGCGTGTGAGGTTGGATCCATGAAACGATGGTTTTGGCTGCTTTGGTTGATGATGGGCTCGATGGCGCTTGGTACCGGCTGTGGCGACGGAGTGGCCTACACCCGGCGCGAACGCGAACAGCATTGGCGGCAGTATTTCCAGGACGACATGGAACAGCTTAATGACGATTTCGATCTTTTCATGCTGAACGATCGCCCCAGCCGCTTGTCGCGCTGGAAATAACCGACCATACCCGCGTCGGCGGGTAAACGAGCGAATCTGTTTCTCGATTATTTCCCTGTTGAAGTCTGGTTTTCCAGGATGACGGCGCCGAAACGCCGTTCGCGGCCGGCGTACGCGCGAATGGCTTCATTCATCTGTTCGCGCCGGAAGTCGGGCCAGAGCACGTCGGTGACATACAACTCGCTGTAACTGATCTGCCAAAGCAGGAAATTGCTGACCCGCATTTCGCCGGCCGTGCGGATAAGCAGGTCGGGGTCGGGAATTCCCCGGGTGTAGAGCGCGGCGCTAATATCGGTTTCCTCGATAGCGTCGGGTTCCAGCCGACCATCCCGTACCTTTCGGGCCAATTCGCGCACGGCGTCGACGATTTCATTGCGTCCGCCATAATTGACCGCCAGCACGAGCCGCAGCCCACGATTGCTTGCGCTCATCGATTCGGTCGTTTCCAGTTCGCGAAGTACTTCTTGGGGCAAACCCTCGCGCCGCCCGATCTGCACCAGGCGAATTTGGTTGGCCATGATCTCGGCGCGTTCCTTGATGAGATTCTCGACATATAACGCCATCAGGGCGTCAACCTCTTCCCGTGGGCGCTTCCAGTTTTCGGTGCTGAAGCTGTACAGAGTTAGGGTATCGATTTGCAGACGGGCGCAATGGGTAACGATCGCGCGAACGGATTCGGCCCCCGTAACGTGCCCATGGACCCGCGGCAGGTTACGCTGCCGGGCCCAGCGTCCGTTACCGTCCATGATGATGGCGATATGCCGCGGCAACCGTTCACGGGGCAAACCAAGTTCCTTGACCGGATCAAGCGGCGTTTTTTCATCGTTACTATTCATAATATGCGTGTGACGCTCGTCTCTCTCCTGTCTCCTGCCTCCTGCCTTCTGCCTACTTCCTAAACAATGTCTGGGTTCGCTCGGGGCCGACACTGACGATGGCCAATTCCACGCCCATCAACTCTTCGATGCGATCGAGATAGCGGCGGGTCGTTGCCGGCAGTTGCTCGATGGAGCGAGCCGCGCGCAGGTCTTCCCGCCAGCCGGGTAGATATTCGATAACCGGTTCGGCCCGTTCCAGCAGGGCGGCATCGGCGACCACGCCGGGCAGCGGCCCATCGGGTGTCTTGTATCCGGTGCAAATGCCCACCTGTTCAAGACCGCTGAGCGTATCCAGGTGCATGACCGCCAGAACGGTAGCCCCGGTGAGGCGGGCGCTGTAGCGGCCGGCCACCGCGTCAAACCACCCGCAACGCCGCGGGCGGCCGGTGGTCGTTCCATATTCGTGGCCCCGGTCGCGGATATATTGCCCGATCTCGTTGTCCAGTTCGCTGGGGAACGGACCAGCCCCAACCCGTGTCGTGTAGGCTTTGGTTACACCCACGCAGGCTTGGATGGTCTGCGGCGGCACGCCCGCGCCGGCCGGCACGCCGATCGCGCTGGTCGTGCTGCTGGTCACGAAGGGGAACGTGCCGTGATCGATATCCAGAAGCGTACCGTTGGCTCCCTCGAACAGCAGCCGTTGGCCGGCGTCCATCGCCTCGAGCAGGAACCGCGTACTGTCACACACGTTGCCGGTCAGGCGTTCGGAGTATCCGCGATATTCCTTGAAAATCGCTTCAGCATCGAGGGGCTCGCGATCGTCGTAAAGGGCCGCGAAAATGCGGTTTTTACGGTCCACGATACGGGTGATTTTTTCGCGAAGTGTGGCCTCGTTCAGCAAGTCCACCACCCGGATGGCCGTCGCCCGCTGCATCTTATCGGAGTAGCAGGGGCCGATTCCGCGGGCGGTGGTACCGATCTTCTTGGCCCCCAAAGCGGCTTCGCTGAGTAAATCCTGTTTCTTATGATAGGGCATGACCACGTGAGCCCGGTTGCTGATTTTCAGATGTTCGCCGACGACGATACCGCGAGCGGCCAGGGCGTCGAGTTCCTCGATCATGCGGCCCAGATCGACGGCCACGCCCGGCCCGACCACCGCGGTCTTGTTCCGGCTTAGGACGCCGACTGGCAGTAGATGCAGGGCGAACTTCTCGTTTCCGATAAGCACCGTGTGCCCGGCATTACCGCCGCCGTTGTAGCGAACCACGATATCGAAATGCTCGGTCAGCAGATCGACGATCTTGCCCTTGCCCTCGTCGCCCCAATGCAGGCCGACGACGCACGTATGTCCAAGTTCGTTGAGATTCATGCCTTCTTCCCGTTTCATAAACCGCGAATCAAGGTGGGCCAATGTTTTTACGACATCGAGGCGAACAAATAAAAACCGCTCCGTGGCGAGCGGTCTGGCAAAACATCATGGTCCTGCCGGTCGCGCTGATACAAGCTCTTTTAGTTAGGCTATCCGTCAACGGAAAGAGCGTCAAGTCGAGCCTGTCCGACGGCAATCGGACCTGAACGATATTGACGTTTATACCCCCCCGATCAAGCTGGTAATCAGCGGTTCGAGTCGCATAATCACCCCGTAGCTGATCGCCGTAAATCCGAAATAATCGATGCCGTTGAACCAACAGCCGGTCGATGCCAGGGCCGTCAAAACCACCATGATCCGGAAAATCCATCGCTTCATTGCATACCCTCCCGCCGATCAAAAGACGCCGGACAGCAAGGCCCCGGTGATAATGCCGGCGAACATGTCCAGGGACATGATCAGATTATTCGAACCCGCGCAACTCCAAAACCCGCCGCCGAAAAGCAGCGAACCCGTACCGATCAAGAAAAGCCATTTTTTCATCGAGCGCATTTCGATTCTCCGAATCCTCCGCGTCGAGCGGTGGTCGATTAACCGGCCGATAGCCGCTCATTCAAGATATCACGTATGCGTGGCGTCGTCACCGGTTCAATAATGCCTCGTTCGGTGATCAGTCCGCGGATCAATTCCGCGGGGGTCACGTCGAACGCCGGATTGTATACTTTCGCCTTGGCCGGCACGGTGTGGCGGCCGAAGCCGCAACGAATCTCGTCCGGGTCGCGTTGCTCGATCGGGATCGCCGAGCCGTCGGCCAACGAAAGGTCGAACGTGGATCGCGGGGCCGCCACATAAAAAGGCACGCCATGCGCCTTGGCCAGCACCGCCAGCGAATAGGTGCCGATCTTGTTGGCCGTGTCCCCATTGGCCGCGATTCGGTCCGCGCCGGTGATGACCAGATCGACCTGACCATCCTTCATCAATCGACCGGCCATGTTATCGCAGATGACCGTTACCTCAATACCGGCGGCGGACAGTTCCCACGCCGTCAGCCGGGCGCCTTGGAGCAGCGGGCGTGTTTCGTCCGCCCAAACCCGGAATCGTCGCCCACCTTCGTGGGCCCGATACAACGGCGCCAACGCCGTGCCATACTCGCTTGTCGCCAGCCCGCCGGCGTTGCAATGGGTTAGAATCGCCATCCCGTCCCGGATCAATGGCAAACCTGCATCGCCGATCGCCCGGCATACGGCCGCGTCTTCGTCGCGAATCGTCCTGGCTTCCGTCAACAGGGCTTGCTTGATTTCCTCTATCGGCCGCGAGCGAAGAGTTTCCGCGTGCCGCCGCATGCGATCCAACGCCCAGAATAAATTAACCGCGGTCGGACGACTGCTTGCCAGATAATCACGGACGCGCTCAAGCTCCGGGAAAAACCGCTCCGGCTCGTTTACTTTTCGCACGCCGAGAACCACCCCCATGGCCGCCGCCACCCCGATGGCCGGCGCGCCCCGCACGCGAAGGCTTTTGATCGCCTCCCAGAGGGTTTCCACATCCTCGACCGCAAGGATCTTGATCTCTTGCGGGAGCAGGGTCTGGTCGATCATTTCCACCCGGCCGTCAAGACCTCCAATCCATTGAATCGTCTTATATGACAAAGGATCAGCCACTCATCCGCTCCTTGAGGGCCTGGTTTTTTCGTTCGACGGCCGCTGCCTGATCGGCCTTGAATCTCTTTAAGGAGTCGGCCAGAACCGGGTTGGAAAGGGCGAGGATCTGGACGGCCAGCAGGGCGGCATTTTTTGCCCCGGCCGACCCGATCGCCACCGTCGCCACCGGAACACCGGGCGGCATCTGCACGATGCTCAACAAGCTGTCCAATCCTTTTAGTTCACCGGAGACCAGCGGAACGCCGATCACCGGCAGGCTGGTCAGGGCCGCCACCGAGCCGGGCAAGGCGGCGGCCATCCCCGCCGCGGCGATGAATACCCGCACGCCGTTCTTGTCGGCCGAGCGTACAAATTCTGCCAGCCGTTCCGGTGTCCGGTGGGCGGAGAGCACCTCCACCACCGCCGAAACCCCGAACTCCTTCAATTGTTTGTAACAGCCCTCCATCACCGGCCAGTCGGAATCGCTGCCCATGATAATCGCCACTTTGTCCGCCATGACCCACCTCGGATTTGTGCCGCCTTTTTAGTCGCCTTTGTTATCGAAGCTCATCCCGGTCCCGCTGTACCATGAATCCCTTCCCGCTGTGTCGAGAGTCCGTACGTGTTTAGCGATCCCTGCAATCGGAACCCCGAACAGTTTACCCGCCGTGGCGGGGGAGTGAGGGGCG
>CAZXSA010000265.1:0-6809 GCA_964642815.1 uncultured Planctomycetales bacterium
GATGATGGGCAAAAAGTTGTATGTTGGAAACCTCAGTTATGACGTAAGCAGCTCCGATCTGGAGCAACTCTTCTCTCAGCACGGCACGGTGCAAAGCGCGGAAGTGATCAACGACCGCATGACCGGCCGCAGCAAAGGCTTCGGCTTTGTAGAGATGGGTTCGGACGACGAAGCCCAGGCGGCAATCGCGGCCCTTAATGGCCAGACCCATGGCGGTCGTGCCCTCACCGTGAACGAGGCCAAGCCTCGTGAAAATCGTGGTGGTGGTGGCGGCGGCGGTGGTGGTCGCGGCGGCTACCGGGGTGGTGGCGGCGGCGGTGGCGGAAGACGCTACTAATCCGCGCAAACATCAACAACGAGTGGAGGCCACATGGGTGGCCTCCTTTTTTTTGCGCCGGTTTTGCATGGTTCTCGCCCACGTGCGATAATAAAGCGATGGGTGCGGTTGCGTCCGGTGTTTGCCGGACCTGTCGTTTTCAGGAACGATCGTCGGCGGCCGTCACTTCCTTTCATCCATGAAAATGAGGAATCATGTCATGAAGAAAAAAAGCATAGTCAAAGTGTTGATTGGCCTGTGTGTTTCCCTGCTGGTGGTTGTCGTGGTCGCGGTCGCGTGGATCGACCAGTTGGCCAGGGTGGGGATCGAGACGGGGTCCACCTATGCCCTCGGCACGGAGACGAAGGTCGAAGGGGTTGATATCGGGATTCTGTCGGGCCACTCGGAAATGGCCGGCCTGAACATCGCGAACCCCGAGGGATTCGAGGGCGATCATTTTCTGAAACTTGAGCAGGGTGTTTTGGATATCAATCTCGGCTCACTGACTGGCGACAGGGTGGAGATACCTTTGCTGTCCTTGAGCGGGATCGAGATGCGCTTGGAGAAAAAGGCGGGTAAGAGCAATTACCAACAGATCATGGATAATCTTTCCCGTTTCGAGTCCGACAAAACGCCTCCGCCCGAGCGGAAGGAAGGGAAGAAATTCGTCATTCGCGAGGTGGTGATCAAGGACGTGAAGTGTCACGTGCAACTGTTGCCTCTGGGCGGCCAATTAACCGAGGTTACCGTACCGATCGACGAGGTGCGTCTTGCGAATATCGGCAGCGATAGCGAGTCCGGTGTTCTGCTCGCGCAATTGGTCGATACCCTGCTGAAAGCATTATTCATGGCGGTCGTCCAGAAGGGCGGAGACCTGATCCCACAGGATGTATTAGGTGAGCTGAACGCCGGTCTGGCCAATCTTGAATCCCTGAAGGACGTTGGGGTAACGCTGGCCGTCGGCGCGGGACAGGCGATCTCGGACGTGGCCAGTCAAGCCGCCGAAACCGCCGAGCAGGTGACGAGGGAAGCCGGCAAGGCGGCCCAGGATCTGGGCGAGAAGGCCAAGGGCGCGACGGAGGAGATTTCCAAGGGGCTGGGCGACCTACTGAAAAAAGAGAAGAAGGACAAGTGACCACGCTGAGGTATGCGAGGATCGGCACGGCAAGCGCGTGAACTTGTCCTGTCGTTATATGAGGATGAGATCGATGTTTATGCTCGGATCGCGTTGCCCCGTTTTATCCATCCTTTTGGTTTGTGCGGCGAGTTCGACCGTTTCGGCGGGCGATCCGTATCGGGCGCCGATCGATATCGGTTCGCGCAAACAGCTTTTCGTGGATGACGCATTCATGGCGGTCAGCCACGGGGTCCGCCGGGTGATGAATCCGCCCGTGCCGACCAACCAGCCGGTGTTGGCCAATGACATAACCTGGGAAGGAATCGAGAACCCGATGATCGGTTACTTTGCCAGTGTCATTCAGGACGACGACAAAATCCGCGTGTACGGGTGCGGGGCCTCGTCTTTACCTGTTCGCCTGGAGCCGGGCGGTCCGATCCGTGGCCTGATGAGCTATGCGGAATCGGAAAACGGCATTCATTTCCGCAAAGCACCGATCGATTTGCCGGAACTGAAAAACGGGATCCCCGAAAATGTCCCCCGAGGCCTGTCCCTAAACGTATGGATCGATCCGCACGCGCCACGCCACCAGCGCTACAAGGCCCAGGGGCCGGGAATCATTGATGTTCCGCCCGACGTACCGGAGGGAGAGGGCTGGAAATACAAGGAGTTTCACGTCTATGCCTCGGCCGACGGGTATGATTGGACGCTGCTGGCCCGCTCGCGGATCGGAGATCTTGACACGCAGAGCATCATCATGTGGGATGAACCCCTGCGGCGTTATGTGATGTACACGCGTAAATGGCATCGTTTCGGCGACCGGGGCGATACGCCGCATGAAAGGGCCCAGCCGAACAGCAAGGATTACCGCATGATCCGGCGGCTGGAGACGGATGATTTCGAGCGATGGGATAACGACCGGATCGTGTTTGCCATCGATGAAGTGGACTTGGCCACCCATCGGTCATCCATTCCGCAATTACCGGTGGATTATTACGGGGGAGCGGTGTTTCGTTACCCGGACCCGCAAGGTGTTTTTATTTTGATGCCCCAGGCCCATTGGCATTGGAAGAACCGGCCGGCGGACCAGGTATGGCGACCTGATTGGCCGAAGAAAATGAAGGCCCAGAACCTGGCCCCGGCTTTGGTGGATACTCGGTTGGCGGTCAGCCGGGACGGCCTGAATTTCGAGCGGGTCGGAGATCGCAAGCCGTTCCTTCGTCCCGGCCTGGCCGGTACTTTTTCATCGCAGCGGGTATGGGCCATGCCCGATCCGGTGCGGATGGGTGACGAGTTGTGGATTTATTACGTCGGAAAGAACCGGGACAAGGACAATTTCCTCGATCCGGCCGCCACGGAGTACAGGACGGGCCTGGATCGGGCCATCATGCGGCTGGATGGTTTTGTTTCCGCCGACGCCGATTATCTGGGTGGCGAGATTATCACACCCTTATTGACCTTCGCCGGCCGTCGCCTTGAATTGAACGTCGATACGGGCGGCGGGGGATCGATTCGGGTAGAACTGCTCGATGAAGATAATAATCCCATCGAAGGGTTCGCGTTGGCCGACGCCACGGAGCTATGCGGCAACTCGGTGCGTATGGCCGTTTCGTGGGGGGAGAAGAGTGATGTGACCTCGCTGGCCGGCAAGCCGATCAAACTCCGATTCGTCATGCAGGATTGCAAGCTGTATGCCTTTCAGTTCAAGGAATAGATATGAAAACCAGGTACGCCTGTCTGTCAGGATTTCTTTTGGCGATGCCCTGCGTGGCCGACGATTTGACCGTGCTTACGACCCGGCAGGTTCAGCGGCCGCCGCACGAAATTTTAACCGCTCACTATAATGACCTGGTTCGCAAGGCCATGACGACCCGGCAAAGCGTCGTTGAAAACCTGAAGACCGACGCGCAGATCAGGGAATACCAACAACGGATGCGGACTTTCTTCATCGAGCAACTGGGCGGCTTTCCGGAAAAGACGCCGTTGAATGCCCGCGTGGTGGGGCGGTTGGCCGGCGATGGTTTTCGGGTGGAGAAGATCATTTACGAATCGCGTCCGGAATTTCCCGTCACCGCCGCCCTGTTCCTGCCGGAAACCGCGCCGCCCTATCCCGCCGTATTGGTGCCCTGTGGCCATGATATCGGAGGCAAGACCTCCAAAGCCTATCAGCGGGCGAGTATCCTGTTGGCGAAGAACGGCATCGCGGCCTTGTGTTATGATCCTGTCGGGCAGGGGGAACGCTCCCAGTTCTTGCCCGTCGAGGGAGTCCCGCGCCGGCCCGGCACCTTGGAACACTCGCTGATGGGTGTGGGCTGTATTCTGCTGGGTACCAACACCGCCACGTGGCGAATCTGGGACGGGATCCGCGGTATCGATTATCTGATCAGTCGTTCGGATATCGATCCCCAGCGTATCGGTTGCTCGGGCAACTCGGGTGGGGGTACCTTGACCAGCTATATCATGGCCCTCGATGACCGTGTGCTCTGCGCGGCGCCGAGTTGCTATCTGACCTCCTATGAGCGGCTGTTGTCCACGATTGGAACGCAGGACGCGGAGCAGCATCTCTTCGCGCAAGTGTCCTTCGGCATGGATCACGCGGATTTCGTTTTGATGCGGGCTCCGCGTCCCACGTTGATCTGCGCGGCAACCCGCGATTTCTTCGATATCGCCGGTACGTGGGACACTTTTCGCCAAGCCAAGCGAATGTTTACGCGGATGGGTTTTCCGGAACGCGTGGATCTGGTCGAGGGCGACCACGAACACGGTTTCCATCCGCCATTACGCGTGGCCATGGTCCGCTGGATGCGGCGCTGGCTGCTCGGAATTGACGACACCGTTGTCGAGCCGGAGTTCGAGGTTTTCACCGAGGAACAACTGAAATGCACGCCGCACGGACAGGTACTTTTGGAGGAGGGCGTACGCAGCGTATTCGATTTCAATGTGGAGGAGGAAACTCGATTGGCCGAGCAACGGCGGCGGCTCTGGAAAGAAAGCCCACAAAAGCAGGTAGTTGAGTCTGTTCGCCGTATTGCCGGTGTTCGGCCTTACGAGGAGATGCCCACGCCGGAAGTGGAAATGGTTGACACCCGCGCGCGCAAGCAAAGCCGGTTGATCAAGCTGATCCTGAAGACTCCGGATGGTCTTCCCTTGCCCTGCCTGCTTTTCGAGCCGCATGACTGGAAGGGCGACATTTATCTCTATGTGCATGGCGATGGCAAACATGCCGATGCCCATACCAACGGGCCGCTCGAAACGCTGGCCCAGGAAGGTCATCTTGTATTGGCTCCCGATCTGCGCGGTATGGGTGAGACGGAAGCCCGGACCGAGAACTACAAGGCCCACGGGATTCCGCTCGGCCCGGACTGGCAGGACTACTTCCATGCTTATCTGCTCGGCAAGTCCTATGTGGGTATGCGGGCCGAGGATATTTATACCTGCGTAAGGTTTCTTGAGACTCGCCGCGAGGGCCGCCCCATTCATTTGGTTGCCATCGGCGAGGCTGTCCCACCGGCCCTGCATGCGGCGGCTCTGGCCCCGGACCTCTTCGCCTCGGTTCGCCTGGAGGAAGGTATTAACTCATGGGCGGAGGTGGTCCGCGCTCCGCTGGCCCGCGACCAGTTGATAAACACGGTACATGGCGCGCTGCGCACGTACGATCTGCCTGACCTGCTGACTCTGCTGCCGGCCGAGCGTGTCTCGATCGTGCGGCCGGCCGACTTGGCGAAGGCGCGGTGATTCGGTAGGCTGACCCGCCGAAAACGTATCCATTTTGAGGAGAATGATAATGGGTAACCCCTGGAAGCTTATGGCCGGTCTGGTTGGAATGTCGCTTGCCTGGTACGGCGGCGTAATGCACGCAGCCGATCGGGAGTCGCCCATGCAGGGGTCGAGACCCGTGTTCAATGTGGTGGATTTCGGGGCCGTCGGCGACGAGGAAACGAATAACACCGCGGCTTTCGCCCGAGCGATCGAGGCCTGCTCGCGGGCCGGCGGGGGGATGGTGTATGTGCCGGCCGGTCGATTCGTCATCGGGGCCGTTTTTCTGCGCAGTCATATCACGTTGTACATCGAGGCAGGATGCACCATATTGGGCAGCCAGAACATCGACGATTACCCGGTGATCGACGGTCGCTGGGAAGGCGTGGAGTGCAAGCATTACGCGAGCGTTATCAACGGTGACGGCCTGGAGAACATCGCTATTGTTGGACGAGGTACGATCGATGCCCGCGGCCAATTCTGGTGGGAACGGTTTAAGGATCTACCATACGCCCGCGGCCGGCTCATCGGCCTGTACCGTTGCACGGATGTGCTGATCCAGGGAGTGACGCTGCGGAACTCGCCGGCTTGGACGGTCAATCCGATTTACTGCGACAACGTTACCGTGGACAGCGTGACCGTCATCAACCCAAACCCCTCGCCGAACACCGACGGGATCAATCCGGACTCGTCGCGCAACGTGCGGATTTCAAACTGTCACATCGACGTGGGCGACGACTGTATCACGATCAAGAGCGGACGGGACGAGGATGGACGCCGGGTCGGCAAGCCTTGCGAGAACATCACGATTACCAACTGTACCATGTTGCGCGGCCACGGCGGCGTGGTCATCGGCAGCGAGATGTCCGGCGGGGTGAACAATGTGGTCATCAGTAATTGCGTCTTCGACGGCACGGAGAACGGCATCCGCATGAAAACCCGGCGCGGCCGCGGCGGCGTGGTGCAGGATATTTGCGTGACCAACATCGTCATGCGCAATGTGGTCTATGCCCTTAAGCTGAACATGAGTTACGACGGCCAATCGCCGGATTATTTCCTGCCCACCGATCCCGAGCCGGTTTCCGAACGAACCCCGGCGTTTCGCAATATCCATATCAGCCATATACGGATTCACGGCGCCGAGCGGGCGGCCCATTGGGGCGGTCTGGTGGAGATGCCTTTGTCCGAAATCAGTTTGAGCCACGCCGTCATCGACGCGAAAAAGGGGATATATGTCATGCACGGGGCCGATCTGTCCTTTCATGATGTGCGGATCAATACGACCGAAGGACCGGCCCTATACGGCGAGATGGTGAAGAACGTCGAGATCGACGGGTTACGAACGAACCGGCCGCTGGCGAATACGCCGGTGGTCGAACTGAAACAGGCGGCCGGTGTGTTTCTTCATGACTGTTCGGCGGTCACGGGCACGGATGTTTATCTTCGGCTGACCGGCGCGGAATGCAGGGATATTGTGTTGCAGGGTGGCTATCTGTCCCCGGCCGCCAAGGAAGTGGATTTCGCTGAAGGGGCGATCCCGTCGGAGTGCAAGAGAAATTGATCCTTGGCCCAGTGGAATCGATCCACGGCGGGTGAGCGAAACGCGTTGCCAGCCCGAAG
>CAZXSA010000266.1:0-6778 GCA_964642815.1 uncultured Planctomycetales bacterium
CCGGCCGCATGTCCGGCGGATACATGATGTGCATCGGCAACCACATCCCCTTCAACGTCCCGCCGGAGGCCGTGAAACGATACCTCGACCTGTCGGCGGAACTGGCCTATCGATGAGGGATACGGAGACGGAGGGAAGGAGGGATGGAAATGGCCGTTATTCGACTACCGTCCTAACAGTCTAACAGTCTCATCCCCTTATCATTTCCCCGCGTCCATGTCGGGCAGTTTTTCCTCGTTGATTTCGTAATCGCGCAGCTCGTCCGTCGGGAGGTTGAGCTTGCTGGCGGGCAGGCCGGTGTTGATGCGGATGCTTTTGACGGGGAAGATGACCTCGATCTCCGAATGTTCCTCCTTGTCCACGGTCTGTACGCGGACGGGCAGGTTCAGATCGCGGTCCACGTAAAAATGGACGGCCGCGTACTTGCGGTCCATCTCCGTCTTGGGGCGAGGCGTGCATTTGAGATGATCGAGGTTTTTGTTCTTGTCGTCTTCCGCGGGGACGACGATTTCGACGGTGAACACGCGGAGAATGTCGGCCTTCTTCTGGCCGAAGGGCAGCGGGAACGGCCCCTCGCCGACCTTGAAGGCGTCGCAACGTTCGCCGGGCCGGGCGATTTCCCGTTTGGTGATCGTTTTCAGGCGTTCGTTGGCCTCGATATACCAGCGGCCGTCAAACACATGCCAGCGGCGCTGCCGGGATTCGCGCCCGTCCTGAACGAAGCGGTCGAAACAGATGAAAAAGCGGGGGTTAGGCTCATCCTTCAGGTAGCGCAGGATGCCGGCGTATTTTTCGGTGCTTTCCAGGATGGAATCGGTTTTACGAAAGAGGATATCCGTCTCGATGTTCTTGATCTGCTCGCCGCGCCGTTCGAGGCGGTCGAGGATTTCCTCGACGGCCGGATCGACCGCCGGCCGAGAATCGGCGGGAGCCGAGGCGACGGCGGGTTGCGAACTTGGAGCGGTCACTTCCTCCTGAGCAAAGAGCCAGGCGGGATACAGGATACCAGCGAGTACAAGCATGAATCGACATACGCGAACCATCGTCATGGTAAAACCCTTTCATGGCGGGCGGCTAATAAAAACACATTTTAAGGACGAATCACGGTGGAGACAAGCTCGTTATGGGGGTACAATTCAGAGGTGCGAGACCTACCTTGGAGTGCGACCCGCATCCGGGATTGCACACAGGCGAGACCCCGGCCGAGCCATGGCGGGCTCCACCCCGACAAGCGCGCCGGGATGTCCCCCCAGACGAGGCGGATACCTGTTTAGCGAATGGTTGTCATGATGCGAGACCTTGATCCAGTCAACAAATTGCGGCCTCTGGTCGGCGGCTTTGAGCCGGGCACGGTTTGCCTGGTCGGCGCGGGACCGGGTGATGGCGGTCTCATTTCGGTGCGGGGGGCGGCCCGGCTGATGCAGGCGGACGTGGTGCTTTACGAATCGAAAATCGATCCGGAATTGCTGGCCTTGCCTCGCCCGGAGGTCAAACGTATTTGCGTGGGCGGAGATGCCGCGGAACCCGCTTGGCCTATGGACCAGTTCAACAATGAGCTGGTGCGTTACGCGTTGGAGAAGAAGCGAGTGGTCTGGCTGGGGCATGGAGATCCGTTCTTGTTTGGTCATGGAAGCCAGACGTGTCGGCATCTCGCGGGCGCGGGGCTTTTTTACGAGGTGGTGCCGGGGATATCGGCGGTGCTGGCTGGAACAGTGACGGCGGGGATTCCGCCGACGCATCCGGGTCTCAGCCGCTCGGTGGCCTTGGTGGCCGGGCGGAGCGATTCCGACGATGCGGACGGTCTGAACTTCGTGGCATTGGCCGGCATGGAAACCATCGCGATTTATCTGGAACTCAGCGAGTTGGCGACCCATTGTCAGCACTTGATCGCGGCGGGAATGGATCCGAAAACGCCGGCGGCGGTGACGCAGGCGGCCGGTTTGCCGCGGCAACGCACGGTCGTGGGTCACTTGGAGACCATCGCGACACAGGCGGCGAGCGAACGGATCGAATCGCCGGCGTTGGTCCTGATCGGGCGCACGGTCACTTTGCGCAAGGGCATCGAATGGTTCGAGAATCGTCCGTTGCACGGCCAGACCGTCGTGGTGACGCGCATGGAGCACGAGGCCGGCGATCTGGCGGGGCCGCTGCAATTGTTGGGTGCTCATGTCCTTTGTGCCCCAACGATCGAGTTGCGCGAGGTCGAGGACTATACCGCCGTCGATAAGGCGCTGCGGAAGGTAAGCAATTACGATTGGCTGATCCTCACCAGCGCCAACGGCGTCGAGGCGCTGTTTCGGCGTCTGGAACATTTGGGCATGGATGGGCGGGCTTTGGCGGGCGTGAACATCGCGGTGGTCGGATCGGGGACGGCCGGACGCCTGCGGGAATTCGGCATCCGGGCGGACCTTATTCCGCCGGAAGCGGTGGGCGATTCGCTGGCCGAGTCCTTGCTGACCCAGGACATGCGCAAGAAAAAAGTGCTGATGCTTCGCGCGGACCTCGCCCGCAGTCGGCTGCTGGAGGTATTGACCAAGGCCGGGGCGCGTTGCGACGATCTTCCGGTCTATCGCACGGTCTGCCCTGAACGACTGCCCGATACCTTCATCGAATACCTGGATAAAGGGCGGATCGATTGGATCACGCTGACCAGTCCCTCGTGCATGGTCAATCTGCTGGCCTTGCTGGGGCGCGAGCGGGCGAAGGCGTTATGGTCGATCAAGTTGGCCAGCATCGGCCCGGTGACCACGCGGGCGATCCGCAAGCTGGGTTTTATCGAAGCGGCCGAGGCCAATCCGCACAATATTCCGGGGCTGGTCGAGGCCATTCGTTATGCTCAATGAAAGGATGAAGGCGGAAGGGGTAATAGATTTGAAAACGCGGACAAAGGCGTTTGCTTTACGAGTGATTCGTATTTACTCCGTTTTGCCAAAAACCACCGAAGCTCAAGTCATCGGTAAACAACTGTTACGATCTGGCACTTCCGTTGGTGCTCATTATCGGGAAGCGATGCGCAGTCGCTCTTCCGCTGAATTTGTCAGTAAAATCGAGGGTGGACTCCAGGAGTTGGAGGAAAGTCTGTACTGGATGGAACTACTAACAGAGGCTGAAATCTGTTCAAAAACACAACTCACGGAAATAATGGGCGAGGCCGGCGAACTGATTGCCATTTTAGTTACATGTGCCAAGAATGCAAAAATAAAAAAGTGATCCCGACAAGATACGCCTCCTAACGGTTTATATAACGAGGACCGGAGATAACATACCCTTTGTAGAGAGTGGCGCCTGTGTTATGGATCTGTTAGCGGTCCTGCGGTGTCGGTGGGGCCGGTAAAGTCGGGGCCGCCGGCGGCCACGTAGCCGCGGCTGGCACCGGACGGGTCGGGACTTACCCAAAAGGCATACAAACTTCCCCGCTCCACGAAAAAGCGGAAACGCACCGCCCGGCCGACGAGGGTGGACAAGTCAGAAGCGCCGCGCCATTGGATCGATTGGCAGGTGGCGTCGCGGGTGGCGGGCAAACAGTTTTGCCAGGTGAACGGAGCGATGGGTAGCCCTTTTTCGTCGAGCACCTCGGCGCGGAGTTGCCCGCCGTCCAGGTCGGCGTTCACGAAGAGGTATTTGCCACTGAAACATACGCGCCGGGTGGTGATGGTGCCTCGGGAATTTCCGGCGTCCAGAGAGGCGAAGCCGTCACGGCGCAAGGTGGCCAAACCGGTGCTCCCGCAGGCGTCGCGGTTACTGGGGCAATGGGCACGAGCGCTGAAATAGAAATAGAGTCGCTCGCCGACGATCAGGCAGCCTCCGCCGGCCGACTGGATATTGCCGTTGCGCCACGAGCCGGGGGTATCATCGACGGCGATGAACGGCCGTCGGTCGGGACGATGCCAGTGAAAACCGTCGCGGCTGAAACCGAGAAGAATCTCGTTGCGTTTCTGGATACCCTCGGCTCGGCAAACCTTGTTCTCCGGCCCCTGCCAGATGGAAAACAATCCGAGCATGAGCGATTCGTACGGGGTGCCATCGAGGTTGTAGAGTTGCCGCTGGACATCGAGATCCGGCCGCCGAGGATCGAGACGGTCGGCCCCGACCCAGATGATCGGCTCCTCGGGAGCCCAGCCCGCGGCGGAGAGAAAATCGCCACCTTCATGGTAATAGCGCATACGAGCGCGTTCCGTGTCGCCGACGGCGATAAGCTGGCGGATGCTGAAGACCCAGACGCCGCGGAACGGGTTATGGAAAAAGGTGGATCGGTCGCCGGTATCGCCGGTGGTTTTGACGACCGCGCTCCAATGGATACCGTCCGGCGAGAAACGTAGCCGCAGCCGCCCCTCTTTCTTATCCTCGAAGATGGCCATCTTGAAGCGGCGTTCTGGATCTTTTTCCGTATGATCCAGCCAGACCGTCGAGGAGTCGCAATAGGGCAATTCGAGAACGATATTGGTGCCGGGCACGATGTCGAGTTCGGGTTTTTCCCAATGCCGGCCGTCGCGGGAAACGGCATAGGCGACGGATTTCAGATAGCCGGCCATGTACCACATTTTGAAAAGCCGATCTCGCGGGTCGTACCAGACGCCGTTACTGAAGGGCATGGCGTGAGGAATGCCGTCGATCTGTTCCCAAGGTCGATCGGGGCGAAGGACGGGGTTTTCGGGGACATATTCGGCGGTGTGGAAAACCCGCTGGAGGTTGGTTTGTTCGATAAGAAAATCGTCAACAAATAACTGGCGGCCGATATCGATGGGGATCACCGCCGGCGGGCTTGACAGATACGGACAGACCTGTGGTTCAGGGGTTAGCTTTTCAGCGCGTGGCGGCCAGGGGGTGGGCAGTTCGATTCCGTTGTAGAGAACCTCGCCGGCTACTGCCGGAAAGCCGGCCGTCATCAGCATCACGGCCGGGATGAGCAGGGTGATTCGTGTCCGCCTCCATTCAGGATAATGATGCATCGTTGCGATTCTCCGCACGATTGAGTTTGATCATGGTGTAGTCCCGCACTTTTTCGTAAGGCAGAGGCCGGCCGAGAAAGCTTCCGAAATAGCCGATCAACATGGTTATCAAACAACTGAACATACCATAAGTCGTGCTATGTAACATTTTGGTGCCCGTACGGCTTTGATACAGAATAAACAGGAGAACGACCAGCATGCTGAACAAGGCCCCCAGCACCGTAGGCAGGGGCTTGGCCCGACGGGTCAGGACACCGAGCAGGTAGATACCGAGCAGAACCCCCCCGAAAAAGCCGAGAAACTCGTTGGATCGATCAATAAGGTTTTCCAATCCGATCCAGTAGATCACCATGGCGAGAAAGGTGATGGCTCCGCCCATGACGAAGGTAAGAACCTTGGCCAGGATGAGATAATAACGGTCGGATCGTTTACTCTTGCCGAGTCTTTCACACCAATCGACGGTGAATACGGTGACGAGACAATTAAGCCCGGCGTCGAAGCTGGAAATGGCGGCGGCAAAGATGGCCGCGATGATCAGTCCGGAGATACCCGTCGGCAACTGGGTGATCACAAAGTATGGAACAATCTGATTATAGGTTTCTTTGTTCGACAGATCGAGTTTAAGCAGTTCGGGAAAGCGGGTGTAGAAGGCGAAAAGGGCCAGGCCGATGAAAATCACAAAGCCGAAGCTGACGAATTTCATGGCGGCGTTGAGGACGAGGGATTTGCGGGCGGTCCGCTCGTCGGGGGTGGTCATGAGGCGCTGGACGACGAGTTGATCGGCCCCCATGTCGGACAAGACGATAAAGCTTCCGGCGATGAGGGTGGACCAGAAGGTTAGCCGCGAAAGATCGAAGTCGAAGGTGGGTAAGGCCTTGTTGTTTTCATAACCCACCTGCCATATTTCGGCGATACCGCCATCGAGCCGGCTGACGATGAAAATAATCATTAGAATCTGCCCGGTCAGGAGGATAACGAGTTGGAAGGCGTCGGCCCAGATGACCCCGGTAATGCCGCCAAGTCCGGTATAGAGGGTAGCGACCAGACCGATGATGAGGATGCAGTACTCAACCGGAATATCGAGGCAAGTCTTCAGGACGAGGGACGGGGCGATAGCCACCAGGGATATCCACAGGAGGCGTTTACCGACAAACAAGGCGCTGGCCAGCAGGCGGACGTTGACGTTGAAACGTTTTTCGAGGTATTCGTAGGCGGAGACGACATTGAGCCGTCGGTAAAAGGGCAGAAGAACAAAGATGACAATCGGTGTCATCAGCGCGGTGGCGAAAGGCCAAGCGATCATGGCCGAGTCGTATTGATAGACGCGGGCGGGATGCCCGATGAAAGAGATGCCGCTGATCATGCCGGCCATAATGGACAGCGCGACCGGGATCCAGTGCATGCGCTGTCCGCCCACGAAAAATTCCTTGGTGCTGGTTTGTCGCTTGGTAAACCAGGAACCGATCATGACGGTCCCCAGCAGGTAGGCGGCGAAGACGATCCAATCGAGTGGGGTGAGTCTGCCCATGCGTTTCCTCGCGATAAAATGATCTTTCGGGACAGGGCCGCGCGGCGGACCCCCGCGCGGGCTGTATTTTGATCCGGGCCACCCGTTCGACACTCCGCTTCCTGTCGGCCGGGGACACGAGTGAGGGGTAGTATAAGGGTTTCGGGTGGGTAGGAAAATCGGGGCCGGCTGGGTACGTAAAAAGGCGTGAGGGCGAACGCCGGGCTCGGGGGTTCGGTTGATGGCCCGGCGTTCGCCCAAGGACATTGGGCACTGGGTATCAGAAATTACTTAGCTTATTGTCGTCAAGCTCCAGGAAATC
>CAZXSA010000267.1:0-6698 GCA_964642815.1 uncultured Planctomycetales bacterium
GGGTTTCGCTGCGTAACAGGGCCAGCCGATAGCCGTCGAATAAAGCGCTTTCCCGCCGGAACTCCGGGCCGCTTTGGGCGATGGCCTGCTCGATATCCTCTCGGGCAATACCGCTGTCCGGGCCGGGTTCATATCCTTTTCCCTGCCAGAGCACTTGCGCAAACTTGGGATCCTTGAAGGTTCTCCAGGCATATTCGTAGGTTTCCCGCGCGTCATGCATATTAGGATAGTAGGTTGGTCCGGAAACTTTGTTGTCCGGCACACCGCCGGTGTCTCCGATCCAGGGATACAGGCCATTAACGCTCATGATGTCCACCGGGATATCGAAGACGGATTTGTATTTCGGATTGTCCGCCAGCGGCGGGAAAGCTTCTTTCGTGTAGATCTCCGGCCGCAAAGCCCGCAGGCGATCCATCATCACCTCGATAGGCCAGAGCTTGGCTACATGAATCCCGTTATAGCCGCCGGTGGATTCGGTGGCCGACCCGTCCCGGTAATACCCGTTGACCAGAAACGACTGCATGCCGATATCGCCGAAATAATTCCACGCCACCAGCTCACGACAACGCGGATAATTCAGGCACAGGGCGACCGACTGCATGGCCATCTGCTCTTCCGGAGCGTTGGAGGCGGCGCAGCGGTCCATGATCGCCTGAGCCAGCACGCGCCAGAAATGGTCCTCGATAAAGCGGGTCACGTCGGCCGGCGTGCGCACCGGCAGGCCCTTGCTTTTGAGATAGTCGGCCAAGGTCTGATCCTTGGATAGGGCCTCGAACATGACATCGTAAGCCCGGGCCCAGGCCGGCGTACTCGGAGCGATATTCAGGCGATAGTTGGTCATGCCCACGCCGTTCAGTTCATAAACCCGTTGCGGCGTTCGCGGGCCGTGCAACCGATCCTTTTCGGAAGGGGACGATTTATACCAACTCAAACCGCCGATCACTTCGCTATGGAACATATATCGGTGCTGCAACTGGCCGGCGAGGTAACCCCACTCGCGAGCCATCCGGGCCAAGAGGATGCCCGCCTTGTAGGCGTAACGCGGATTGCCCGTCTTGAGGTAGCCGTCGGCCAGCGTCGTCATGCATTGGGCGGCGTCGTGCGAACGGTACGAGCAATAAACGGCGACGAAAGCGTTGATTTTACCCTCGTGGATATGGCCGTAGCCGTCGTCGGGATAGGGGCCGCCGGTCATGTCGCCATTGGCGAAATCGTTGGAAGGATAATACTCCCCGCCCACGGGGCATTGGGCTTGCCAGGGCTTGGCCAGCAGATTGAATTTCCATGGATAATGTCCGCCGTGCTTGAAGATCTCCCGCCCATGCACGGGGCAGCCGGATTCCAGGCCCACGAATATCGAGCGGGGGATGTCCGCCGGCGGCAGCCAGTCGTACAAATCATCGTCCAGGCGGTTGGCGATGCTTTCGGCCGGAGGGTAAATCGACTTGTCTTCGCCAGCTTTCAGACCGGCCCGGTACTCGGCCCGAATGCGCTCAACCTGCTCGGGCGAACGCATGGTCATCCTGCTTTTATATTCCGCGAAATCCAGCTCGCCCAGCGGCCAACGCCGCGGCAACTGAATATCGCCCTGCTTGCGTAACACGGTCATATTGTCCCGCTCGGACCAGATTTTCATTTTGCAGAGCGGCTGGTGGCCGGTACCGGTATCGTACTTGATGACCGTTTCTTCCCGTGGTTGTAACGCTCGAAAGTAATAATAGCGCTTCGCTTGCCCGGCCGCGGGGCCCGACTGGTCGAAAAGTTCCAGGGCGTCTTGGGCAAACCGGAGTGTCGGTTCCGGTTCGCCGGCCGGCACCTCGAGCACGAGACGAAAACGTCGGCCTTCGACTGTTTCGGAAGGGGCGTATAGCACCGTGGGAGCGGCTTGCGCCCCGCGGATAACCAAGAAGCTCATCAATGATAACGCGATCCATCGGTCGCAGGGAAACATCGCTTTTCTCATATCGATTCGCTTATCGGCCATCGCAAGGGACACGATTCGACGCTTTTAATACAAACGCTCGTCACGAATGCGTCGGCCATGTCGCTGGTGGCAACGGATGACCTCGTGATTCCGCCCGCCAAGAAAAGTATTGCCATGCTCGCCGCCTTCCTTGAAATCCTCGAAAGTCCACCAGCACAGGCCGGCCCATTCGGAATTCTTGATGTACTCGAAATAGGCATCCTGAACCGACGGGGGCGTGGGATGAGTAATGCCGAACGGATACGAGGAACAACCGACGAACCACATCATCGGCTCCTCGCCGGGCGGATAGCTGGCCGCGATGGCTTCCTTCATGCGCTTGGTCTGGTCATCCATGTATTTGGGAAAGACCGTCTCCAGTATCTGTTTTTCCACTACGCGAAAATCCTTGTCTCCCCAGTTGTTCTGGGTTCCGTTGCCGAGGAAGGCGTACCAGTCGATCGAGACGATATCCAGCCCTTTGGGCAATCGCCGTCGCCCGTCACCCTCCTTGCCCGTGCCCCAGGTTTTCAATTGCTCGGTCGAGACCGCGAAATTGATCCAGGATTGAATATGCGGATAACGCGACTTGATCTTCTCATCGAAATAAACAATCAACTCCTCCACTTGCTCGGCCGTTTGGCCGCCGAGATAAGGCTCATCCGCCAGATGATTCGCTATGACATTGCGGATGATATCCTGACCCTCAGGCAATTGTTCCAGTCGATCCAACACCCTGCCAAGCCGATCCACGCCCTTGCGGTTGTAGCCGAAGAAAACAATCAGTTGTTTCTTTTTGTAGGCGGCCTGGGTCAGTTCGATTATCCATTCGAATATTTCCGGATCGTCGGCCTGGAACAGCCGGATCGGAAATAGGGTCGAATATTCGGCCACGGTCTCCAGATTTTCAAACCAGGCCTCCTTGTTGCCGCGATACAGTTTCCGGTTGTCCTCCTGGGTACCATATTCCATGTAGAAAGGGATTTTCCCGACGGCATCCTTGCCGACGTAGCGATATCGGGGAACAACCGTTCCCTTGGGCTCGGTGTATTTCACCGGCGGCTTGGGATCGGCGGCCATCAAGGCGCAACTGAAAAACAAAACTCCCATTAGGGTTGCCATCCAGGTCTTCGGGCATCGACACATGAGGCAAACCTCCTTTGATGTAAAACCGTTCGCTATGATTTGCATACGCATTAAAACACAGGGATAATCACGGCCCGTGGCCGCGGTCTTGCTTATTTCGATCAGCCGGGTCTCGGTGGAGTCGGCCGCGCCGATTGACTATATAGGGAGGTCGGAGCCTTCGTCAAACGCGGTTATCGCGTCGATACATCAGGAAAGGATCAAGTCATGCGGCAAGGGATATTAGCGTTCCTAGCGGTTCTGCTGACGACGGGTTGCCTGCACATCTGTCGCGCCGCCGAATCCGCCCCCCCGCAAAAGCTGTTCACTGAACCGTTAACGCCGAGCAATCCTTATCCTCTGCTGTTGACCACGGAGCGGCCCCAACAATATCCGCCGCCCCCCGCGAGGGAAAACATGATTCGCGCACTGATCTTCACCGGCGGGCACCATTTCGACCGCAAGGAGTTCTTCGCGGTCTTTAACGACCAGCCGGACATTACCTGGCGGGAAGTGTCGCATCCCGACGCCTACAAGTGGTTATCACCCGAAAAAGACGCGGAATACGATGTACTGGTCTGGTACGATCGGCCCATGAAAATCAGCGCGGCCGATCAGAAGCTTGTACTCGACGCTCTGAATCGCGGCCGTCCGATTTTGGCCCTCCATCACATGCTGGATACCTGGCACAACTGGCCGGAGGGAATCAAAATCATCGGCGGACGATACCACCGCGACCCTTGGAATGGCCATCCGGCCAGCGAGTTCAAACCCAACGTCTCGTTGCGCATGCAAATCGCCGATGCCGGTCATCCCATAACCCGGGGCATGAGGGATTTCGACATCGTTGACGAGTGTTACCTGCACACCGAAGTATTGCCCGGTGTACATCCGCTCCTAACCGTGGATCACCCGGCCAGCGACGGGATCATCGCCTGGACCCACACTTATGGGAAAAGTCCGATCGTTTATATTCGTCCGGGCCACGGCCCCTCGACATTTCGTGATCCAAATTACCGTCGCCTGGTCCTTCAGTCGATTCGTCATCTGGCCAATCGACTGCCCGACCCGTCGAACGAGGGTTTCGTTGATTTGTTCAACGGCAAGAACCTGGATAACTGGCACATCGTCGGCAAACCCGAGGCCTATGTCGTGCATGACGGCCTGCTGACCAGCCTCAGCGGACTGGGAGGAGATTGGTTACGCTCGCGGCGAATTTACGGAGACTTCATCCTGCGCGCCGAGTGGCGACTGAGCGAGAACGGCAATTCCGGAGTGTTCGTGCGTGCCAAGGAGGAAAGCGAGGGCTATCCCTGGCACACCGGCAGCGAGGTCCAGATGACCAACCGCGATTCCGTTCAGGACAATATCCACTGGACCGGTGCCCTCTACGGCGTGGTGCCCGTCGATCCCCGGCCGGAAATCCGTTCCTTCGAATGGCACAATTTCGAGATTCAGTGTCGCGGGCCTTGTTACAAGGTCTTCGTGGATAACGTGCCGGTTATCGACGTGGACGCCCGGCGGGTGCCGGCCTTGCACGCTCGGCCGCTGGTCGGTTATATCGGCTTGCAGGACGCTCATTCCTACGGCTGGATGCAAGTCCGTAAAATGTCCATCAAGGAGCTTACCCCCATGTATCCACGGGATTGGCGTCTGGGTATTCAGTTGTGGACGTTCCATAAATTCACCTTCACCGAGGCGGTGGAGAAGGCCAAGAGCCTCGGGCTGAAATACATTGAGGCCTTCGCCGGACAATCGCTGAGCCCGGCCCAACCCAAGCTCAAGATCGATCCGGAGAATCCCTCCATCGAGGTGATGGACCAGATCAAACGGCTGCTTTTGGAAGCCGACCTGCAAATGGCGACGATATACGTGGGCACCTTTACCGCCGACGAAGCGAAAAATCGGCGGATATTCGAATATGCCAAGGCCATGGGGATTGAAACCATCGTCTCCGAGCCGGAGTTCGAGTCCTTCCCCAGTCTGGACCGCCTGACCCAGGAGTTCGGCATCAATGTGGCCGTCCACAATCACGCCCAACCCAGCCGTTACTGGGATCCCCAAATCGTCATGGAGCATGTCGGCAAGTGCAATCCGCGGATCGGCGCCTGTCCGGACGTGGGACACTGGGGGCGGACGGGGTTGGATACGGTCGAAGGCCTCAAGCTACTCGCCGGCCGTATCTTGTGCGTACACATGAAAGATGTCGAGGGAGCGAATACGGCCGCCAAGGAGGCCGAGGACGTGATCTGGGGACAGGGGGCGTCGAATATTCGCGGAGTGCTGGCCGAGCTCCATCGGCAGAACTTCGCCGGGCCGATCACTATCGAGTACGAGAAAAACTGGGACAACAACATACCCGACGTAACCGAGTGCATCGGCTTTTACGAGAAAGTGCGAAAGGAACTCGGCCACTCGAACTAGCCGGATAGCGTTATTCTTGAGGAGAGAACTGTCATGCAACATCCGCGTCCTATGTCATCGTGTTTGGTTATTCTGGCCTGCACGGCCATCGTGTCCCCCTCCCTGCGTGCCCAGGAGTTAACCATGCGGACGACCCCCGTAGGCGGTGAGGCCATACAACTGAAGGCTCAGGATCAACGCGATCTGATGGTCCGTGTCCCCGCCGTCGGAGGCGCCTGGCGTCTGCGGGTGCCGGAAGCCATTGTTTCCGAACCGACCGGCGTCCTGCTGGCGGCCGACGATCATAAGACGAATTCCAAATGGCATTCCCAGGCGTGCAACGGCTGTCACTACGCGGCCACGGCCGACCGCAATCTGGCCATCGCGGTGAACGTCAAAGCGGTGGCGGAGGATGTCCTCCAGATCAACCTTCGCCTCACCAACCATTGGGAATGGCCGCTCTGGCAGGTCGAGGCCCGGATCAGCCTGTATCCCGATCAGGGCGACGCGACCGATACATTTGCCGATTCCAACATGGAGCGAACCTTCATCGTTCACGACGGCAAACCCACGCCTCTGGCCGAGCTACGTGCCCAATTCCAACCGCCTTTCCTGGTTGCCGGCGGCCAGCCCAATCCCGGACTCAGCATGGGGGCCTACAAGCGTTCGATACTTCCAACCATCGCGGAAATGCCCTGGCTGGCCTGCGCGTCGCAATCGGGCAAGAGCCTTGTGGCTATCGGCTGGACCAAGGCCGCCGAAGTCATGCACGTGGATAACGATGGCCAAGCAAGCATGACTATCAGCGTGGTTTTCGACATGATAGCTCCGCACGAGGACCGCGAGATGATCGGGCGCATCTACTTCATGCCCAACGATCCGGACAAGGCTCTTGATCGCTATGTAAAGGAAAAGAACCTCGGCCTACTTAAACCGCTGGACCATTTGCAGACTCGCGAAACCGTCTTCGACGCGGAGCGAAACGTATACGGATGGGTGCCGGTCCCGCCTTGGGCCAAGGAGACTCTGCCGGAATGGGCTATGCCGTACCTGAGCCGCCACGGTCTCGACGAGCCCTTTACCAACATGGAAAAACCCATCGGCCCGTCGTGTGACGGCGTCGATCTGTGGCAGGCCAATCGTTTTATCGTCTATCGCCCGGAGACAGCGGATTATCTCTACAAGGATTATTCGCCGACGACCGTCG
>CAZXSA010000268.1:0-6634 GCA_964642815.1 uncultured Planctomycetales bacterium
GCGGCAAATGCTTGATCTTTTTCTGCTTGATCGCTTGGTGCTATAATCGTACCATGAGGGTGATTGTATAGGTGAAAGATGAGCCCAACGATATTAAGAGAAGAAGGCTTCCGTTTTTTCTTCTTTTCGCGAGAAGAATCTCGAATGCATATTCACGTCGTCTGTGCGGACGGCGAAGCCAAGTTTTGGCTAAAACCGGTTATCGAGCTGGCAAAAAACCATAACCTTTCCCGGGCTCAATTAAAAAGAATCGAACACATCATCGAGGTGCACTATGAACAGTTCAAAAACGCTTGGGAAGAACGCCTCGGCAATTGAAATTACCCATATTTCCCGTCATGGGATTTGGTTACTGGCCGGGGATAAAGAATTATTCATGTCTTACGAGGATTTCCCCTGGTTCAAGGACGCGCCGGTTGGAAAGATTCTTAACGTCGAGGAACTTCATGCCGGGCATTATTACTGGCCGGATTTGGACGTCGATCTTACCGCCGAAATCATCGAGCACCCCGAGCGATTCCCTTTGAAGGCGAAATGAATCGGTTCGGCGGCGTCGTTGGCATGGAGAACGCAGGGATCGACTCATTCGCGATAGCCCCTGAAGTGCGGTTGGGTTATACTCTCCTGTCTGATGATGGCGGATCTGAACGAAAACGACGACGATATCCTGCTGAGCCCGGAGCTGGCCGAGCGTCCACTGGACCTCGATGACGCCCAGACTCAGCATGTCGCGTTGCGCATCCGCCGCCGCTTGCCCGGCCGTCGGCTGGACAAATACCTGCACAGTCGTTTCCCGCGTCTGTCCCGCACGTTGATCCAGCGGATGATCAAGCAGGGGGCCGTGCTGGTCAACGGCCGACCGACCAAGGCCAGCTACGAGCCTGACGGCGGCGACCGCGTGGACCTCGATATCCCCCCGCCCGAACCTTACGACGTGATCCCCGAGGACATCCCGCTCGATATCGTTTACGAGGACGATTTTCTGCTAGCCGTCAACAAGCAGAAGGGCATCATCGTCCATCCCTCCAAGGGCACGCAACTGGGCACCGTCGCCAATGCCTTGGCCTATTACGCCGGATCCTTGAGCCGGGGCGACGATCCCTTTCGGCCGGGCATCGTGCATCGCCTGGACAAAAACACTACCGGCATCATGCTGGTGGCCAAGACCGACGAAGCCCATTGGCGGCTGTCGCTGCAGTTCGAGAGGCGAACCGTCCGCAAGACGTATCTCGGCGTGGTCGAAGGCAACCCGCAACTCGACAGCGACGTGATCGATGCACCGTTGAGTTCGCACCCGACGATCAAGGATCGCTACATCGTGCCCGGCGTGCATCAAAAACTCAAAGACCGCCTGGCCAAGAATGCTGTCACGGAATATCAGGTGGCCGAGCGCTTTCGCGGTTACGCTTTGGTGCACTTGTTTCCACGCACCGGGCGTACGCACCAGCTTCGCGTGCATATGTCTTACATCGGACACCCGATGGCGGGCGACACGTTTTATGGCGGACATCATGTATCCGAGTTGAGTCTAAGCGGCCAAGGCGACGATCGGCCGATCACTTCGCAACAGGCTTTGCACGCATATCGCATCCGTTTCCTGCATCCGATTCTCGAGCAGGAAATGGAGCTCCAGGCCCCCCCTCCCGCGGAACTTGCCCGGCTGATCCATCTGCTTCGTGAGTACCGTAAGTTATGATTTGACAAAGACATAGGCATTGTCCCGCGATTTCACTTTTCTACTCTGGATGGAAATAATCTTTTTCTTTTCCGGCGATTTTCCTCTTCCAATCACGGACGCTTCGTCGTAGAATACGGTGGTTGCTTCCCCCTTTGGTGTCGCCTCATCTTTATGGGGCGACAGACGGCTATTTGCAGGGATCTGTTATCCCTACCTAAACTGCCCTGGTTTACCCCGACCAGGGATGACGACAGGAACCTGCAATGGCTCGCCAATGGCCCCGGTCCCCCCTACCGGGGCCCGTTTTTTGCGCGGAGATAGACTCGATTCTATCACCCATATCTTGATGTCGTGGATTGAGGTTTGTGGTTTTTAGGCGTCGCGTGGACTGAGTCAGCAACATACGTCTACACGAATCTACTCCGCCCTGATACCGGAAAAGAATCAAACCTTCTGTTGACGATTTTGAACGGATTTGATGATTTCTTCGTCGGGCAGACAGTCCAACCATTGATGCCGGTCCCGGGTGTAGTCGCCCCGACCGGAATCATATTCCTGGATAAAACGAATCATGCCCGCAGGTCCAAGACGGTCCAATAAAGCCTGGAAACCCTCGCGCCGGATTTCCGGCAGGGACATGGTTTTGGAACTCATGAGTTTTCTCCTTCCATGAATATAGCATTTTTCTCGATCGAGAAAAAGCCCCCATGCACCTTGCCATTCGGCGGGGTAAACCATACATTTGTGTATATCGCCAGGGGAGGCCGACACGCGGTCGGCCTGAGACGAGCGGCACGGACGGCCGCCGCACCCTTGGAACCTGATCAGTCGAACCCGGCCGCGTGTCGGCAATGTATGCCGCGGCGTCCGGCGGGAGCTGCGTAGGGAAGGCGATGGCATTTCCAGTTTGCCCCTCCGGGTTCCTCTTGGAAGTCGCCGCCAACCCGTTTGGTCCGGTTCCATAAAACAAGGGTAATGGCCCGTGAGCGACGGTCCGGAAAATTTGCGAGGGTCAAAAATGGCCGAATCCAACGAACATCGGCCGGTCATTCGCGACACGGTCATCACCCGCGGCCCGCTGCCGGGCTCGCGGAAGGTTTACGTTGCCGGCCGCCTGCACCCGGACATACGCGTCCCCATGCGCGAGATCGAACAATCGGTGACACCTGCTCCGCGACCCAACGCTCCGGCGCAAGCCAACCCCGCGGTCGTGGTCTATGACACCTCCGGGCCATATTCCGATCCCGCCGCACCCATCGACGTACGCCGCGGCCTGCCGCCGCTGCGCCGCGCCTGGATTACCGGGCGTAACGACGTACAGGAATTGTCCGCCCTAAGCTCACAGTTCGGCCGGCAAAGACTGGCCGACCCGAGCCTTGAGGTGATGCGATTTCCTCACTTGCGTCGCCCGCTCCGGGCGAAACCGGGGCAATGTGTTACCCAGATGGCTTACGCGCGGCGGGGTGTTATCACGCCGGAGATGGAGTTCGTCGCCATCCGCGAGAACCAGCGTCGCGAGCAGCAGAACCTCTCCCTGGCCCGCCAACATGCCGGCGATCCACGCGGCGCGCGCATCCCGACGGTCATCACTCCCGAATTCGTTCGCGACGAGCTGGCCCGCGGGCGGGCGATCATGCCCTGCAACATCAACCACCCCGAACTGGAACCGATGATCATCGGGCGTAACTTTCTGGTGAAGATTAACGCCAACATCGGCAACAGCGCGGTCAGCAGCTCGATCGAGGAGGAAGTCGAAAAAATGGTCTGGGCCACCCGCTGCGGGGCGGATACGGTAATGGACCTGTCCACCGGCCCGAACATCCACGAAACCCGCGAGTGGATCATCCGCAACAGCCCCGCGCCCATCGGCACCGTGCCCATCTATCAGGCCCTCGAAAAAGTCGAGGGGCAGGCCGAGGAACTCACCTGGGAAATCTTCCGCGACACCTTGATCGAGCAGGCCGAGCAGGGCGTCGATTACTTCACCATCCACGCCGCCGTACTGCTGCGTTACATCCCGCTGACCGCCCGGCGGCTGACCGGGATCGTTTCCCGCGGCGGGTCGATCCACGCCAAGTGGTGTCTCGCCCATCACCGCGAGAATTTCGCCTACGAACACTGGGACGAAATCTGCGAGATCATGGCCGCCTATGATGTGGCCTTCTCCATCGGCGACGGCTTGCGGCCGGGCTGCCTGGCCGACGCCAACGACGAGGCCCAATTCGCCGAGCTCAAAACGCAGGGCGAACTGACCCGCCGGGCCTGGGAACATAACGTCCAGGTCATGAACGAGGGGCCGGGCCATGTACCGATGCACATGATCGAGGAAAACATGCGCAAGCAGCTCGCATGGTGCGACGAGGCTCCGTTCTATACGCTCGGGCCGATCGTCACCGATATCGGCGCCGGCCACGACCATCTGGCCAGCGCGATCGGGGCGGCCATGATCGGTTGGTACGGCTGCGCGCTGCTGTGCTACGTGACCCCGAAGGAGCATCTCGGCCTGCCGAACAAAAAGGACGTGCGCGACGGCGTGCTGGCCTACAAGATCGCCGCCCATGCGGCCGATCTGGCCAAGGGGCATCCCGGCGCGCAGTATCGCGATAACGCCATGAGCAAGGCCCGATTCGAGTTTCGCTGGCGCGATCAATTCAATCTGGCCTTCGACCCGGAGACGGCCGGCGCTTTTCATGACGAGACGCTGCCCCAGCCCTCCGCCCGCGCCGCCCATTTCTGCAGCATGTGCGGGCCGAAATTCTGCGCGATGCAGATCACCCAGGAAATCCGCGACTACGCCGCCGCCCACGGCCTGGATGAAGAGCAGGCCCTGCAAGAAGGCCTGCGCGAAAAGAGCGAACGGTTTTTAAGGGCCGGCTTGGATATCTATTCAACGGAATAAGCAGGCAGCGGATATGATTCTCGAGGAACCTCGGAACGGATTTCGCTGCGTTGCGTCCAGGGTGACAATCCGCCGCCCCCGTTGGGGGCTTGCGATTCGCACGAGGGCATCCGACCCCGGATTGCGCTACGCTGCATCCGGGGCTACATTCCGTCGCCCCCCGCCGGGGGGCTTATGATTCGTGGGCGGGAACCTATCCCCGGATTGCGCTGCGCTTCATCCGGGGCTATATTCCGATACCCCTGCGGGGTTTATGGAGGCACGTTGTTGGGGGAATCTCGCGTCCCCGATGCGATCGGCCCTGTCGGGAGAAGCCCTTGCTCCGGAAAATGTCATGGATTTCCGGATCTCGCGTCCCCGATGCATTCGGCCCCGGAAGGGGCAGGGGGAATGTAGCCCCGGGTGGAGCACAGCGGAACCCGGGGTTACCGTATCCGGCGAATATTAAACCCCGACAGGGGTGACGGAATTGAGGGGTCTGCGTATTTCGTTTGGATACGAATCGGCGGTTAGCAAAACAGAGCCCTCCAGCGGCCCGAAAACAATCGAAAATTGTTTCGAGAGACGAAATATTCCACCCAAAGTGCATTTGCAAGTATTTTCCATGCCGGATAATGGTAAATATCCAAAAAAAAAGTATTGACCTTATTTCCCGAATCTGGTACAGTATAATAGCGAAATGAAAGAAGCGCAAGCGAGGAGATAGAAGCAAACGGAGAGGAATCGGAGGCGGCAATTCTCGTACCCCTTTCCCTCTTGCACTTTTCCGAAAGAATCGCCCTCTCTGATGACTTTCCGTTAGGTTGTTTGTCGCGGGTTTTCTCTCTGGCAAACGAGGGAATGAGGCCTTGGGCCTGAATGCAAATCTTTCGCATCAGGAAGGGAGGAGGAAGAAGATTCATTAACAACGAATGTATGGTATTAACGGGTTTGCGGGAAAGAGGAAAACCGTGGGTTCGTTATCAGGCGCCGCGTGGGCCCTGCCCCGACAAGCCGCGGTTTTGTTTTTCTGCATTTCTTCAGAGAAATCAAAAGGAGGAAAGAAGATGTTGAAAAAACTTGTATGTTTATTGGCTGTTCTAGGCATGGCCAATGCGGCCATGGCCACCATTGACTGGTGGGGAGACGGGGCAGGCCTCGTCCAGGGCGGGAATAACTGGGAATTCAACGACCCAAACAATTGGGACGACCGTATCGTCCCCCCCCCCAACGATGACTGGAGAGTTTTTGGTAAATATGCCGCTTATCTGGGAAATGTCGATATGACGGTGACCTCGAGCATTTTCACCAGTTCCGGCACGATCGTCTATGTCGCGGGCAAGACCTGCAATCTGACGATTAACGGTGGCGCGGAATTGAGCATGGGCGGCCCGGGCCTCGCGCATGGCATTGCCTATAATTCTCCTGGTGCCTTAACCATAAAAAGTGGCGGCATTCTGGACCAGAAGTACGGCCAGCTTGGCCTTGAGCATGAAAATTTGGTTACGACCGTTGAGTCGGGCGGGTTGCTGGAAGTCAGCACCCTGCGGCACAACAACGGCACCAAGCTGCATGTTTATGGCACCCTCTGGGCCTGGACCATCGGCCGGATCGCCATCGATAGCGGCTGGTTGTTCAACGTCTATGATGGCGGATTGCTCACCGTAGCCGGCACTGTTCCTACGACCGTCTGGAGCACGGGTGATCCCGGCGTCGTCGGCATGTTCATCGGCTCCACCGTCGAGATGGTGGGCGACCATACAGGCGATTGGAGCAACAAGGTTGAGGCCAAGGAAGCGGGCATCTGGGAAGTTGACTTTGGTATCAGCAAGGCCGGCTACACCACGGTCAAGCTGGTTCCCGAACCGGCAACCGCTCTGTTCCTGCTGGCCGGTCTGCCCCTGCTCCGCCGTCGTCGCGCGTAAGACGCGGTTGGGTTAGGGAGTATGTTTTGTTTGCCACCGAGGGGTTGGCGATTGGCCGACCCCTCGGTTTTTTCTCGGCACACGGCCGGTTTCGCGTATTCCCCGTTCACACATTATTCGTTCTGGCCTTGCGGCCGAGGTAGCCGCCGTGGT